>JBOHZI010000093.1:0-8259 GCA_050738295.1 Gammaproteobacteria bacterium | reverse complement strand
GGTCAGTACAGTGCCGCCTATAAGGTGATCCGCTCCACCGACCACGGCGCCACCTGGTCGGCCCCCATCAAGATTGCCGACGAACTGGCTGTCGGCGCCCACGACCCTGAAACCGGCCAGACGATACGCGACGGCGCGGGGCTGGCCGATATTGCAGTCGGCCCCGCGGGTAACCTCTTCGTAGTCTGGCAGGATGCGCGCTTCAGTAACGGCGATCACGATGGCATTGCACTGTCGAGCTCGACCGATGGCGGACTCTCATGGTCGGCGCCCGTCCAGATCAACGCCGACACCGCCGTCGAAGCGTTCACGCCCAGCATCGGCATCCTGAGCGACGGCACGCTGGTCGCCACCTATTACGACCTGCGCAGCGACACCTCCGATCCCGACACCCTGCCCACGGATCTGTGGCAAGTGATTTCCACCGACGGCACCACCTGGCACGAGCGCCATGTGTCCGGCCCGTTCGACCTCGCCATCGCACCCGATGCCGAAGGGCTTTTCCTCGGCGACTACCAGGGGCTCGCTGCTGCCGGTAACGACGCCCTGCCGTTTTTCGTACAAACGGTGGATTCCGCTACCGGCCCCACCGATGTATTCGCACTGCCGCCGCCGATGAGTACGTCGCTGTTGCTGGCTGTCTCTGCCGGGTACCAAGCGAAGCCGGCGCAACTGTTTATCCACACACCCGCGTTCCATACCCGTGTCGAACAAAATCTGCAGCAGCTTCTGCACCGTGAAGGCCGCCTTACCAGGCCACCGCAACGCCCGACCTGGCCGGACTGAACCGCCTGTTAGCGTTCGCTGGCCGCAGCCAGTAACGTCTTCTCCCCTTCACGCCGGATCCACCAATCCATGCCCGTGGAGAGCAAATTCGTGATGATGACCGAGGCAGCGAAAAAGTACAGTGCCGAAAGCACCGTGGCATGCGCCAGAATGCCGAGCTTCACGCTCGCCACTATGATGGCCATGATAAACACATCGAGCATGGACCATTTCCCGAGTACCGAGGCACCACGCACGATGCGTTGACTGAATTTGCCGAGCCACGCACCTTTTACAAACACGGCAATCAGGAAAATATTTTTGCCGATCGGGAAAAGTACCGAGAACACGAGCAGCACCGTGGCAAGGAAATACTCACTGGAACCATACAGCGATTTTATGGCAGACCAGATCGATATTGTATTGTGAAAAATCCAGAACTTCTTGAGCGTAAGAATAGGCAGTGTCAGGCCCTCGAATAACAAGCCCATTGCCACCAGCAACAATACGACCGCCGCGATCCGCATCACAAGGCTCAAGCGCAGTGCACGTGTTCGATCCATAACTCTTCCTTTTTTCCTGATGGCACAGCATACCGGTTTATGGCACCATGATCGACACGAACCTCGTGGTTACGTCGAAAAGCCCATGGATATGCGGCGGAATCTGTGCTCTGCCCCCAAGCTTCCTGCCAGGCGCTGCCTTGCCTTGCTCGCGGTTTGCGCCACCGGCATGGTTCTGACCGCCTGCTCCGGGCATAACGATGCAAGACTGCGGGCAATCAAGACAAGCGGGACATTGATTGTTCTCACGCGCAATGCGCCCACCACCTATTACATCGGTCACGATGACGAACCAACCGGCCCCGAATACGAAATGGTGTCCGCGTTCGCCAAATCCATCGGTGTCAAGCCGAAGTTTGTCATCAAGGATTCGGTTGCAGACATGTTGCGCGCACTCGCCAACGGCGAAGGTGACATAATTGCCGGCGGCATTACCAGGACCAAACCCCGACTCAAGACGTTCGGATTTGGACCTGCCTATCAAACGGTGACCGAGCAAGTCGTATGTCGTCGCGGCGGCAAACTTGCCAACTCGGTAGAGCAGCTCGCAAACGTAGACTTCAAGGTTATTGCCGATAGTAGCTACGTCGAACGTTTACAAGCGCTAAAGAAGAAGCACCCGGATCTGCACTGGAAGATTGCACCGGACGACAACACCGAAGAACTGCTGCGCCAGGTCTGGAAAGGCACACTCGACTGTACCGTGGCGGATTCCGATATCGTGGCAATCAACCGCCGCTTTTTCCCCAACCTGATCGTAACTTTCGACTTGAGCAAGCCTCAATCTCTGGCATGGGTCGTTCCCAGGAACGCGCAAGGCATGGAGGATGCCATGCGGCAATGGCTGGAACAATACAAGGCGAGCGGGAAATTGGCTCAGCTGATGCAACGCTACTATGCCCACGTACAAGTCTTCGACTACGTCAATACACGCGCTTACGTGCGCAGGATAAAAAGCCGCTACCCGAAGTACAAGGACATGTTTCACGAGGCGGCCACGGCACACGGCCTGCCGCCACTGGTGCTGGCTGCGCAGGCATATCAGGAATCATACTGGAACCCGTATGCCCAAAGCCCCACCGGCGTGCGCGGCATCATGATGCTCACCCTGAACACCGCCAGATCCTTAGGCGTAAGCAATCGGCTTAATCCGCACGAAAGCATCGACGGCGGTGCCAAGTACCTGTCCCATCTCGAAGGGCGCCTGAGCGACAGCATCTACAAACCGGATCGAATCTGGTTCGCGCTGGCCGCCTACAACATCGGCTTCGCGCACCTGCGCGATGCGCGTGCGCTGGCCGAAAAGCTCGGAGATAATCCCAACCGCTGGAATTCAATGCGCAGTGTGTTACCGCTGTTGAGCAAGAAACGCTATTACCGGCACCTGGATCACGGCTATGCACGCGGGCTGGAAGCCGTGCGTTACGTGCGGCGTATCCGCAACTATACCGACATACTGCGCGAAAAAACCCGAACGGCCGTTCTTATTCCAGTGCAGAAGTACAGTTCGGGCAACGTGTGGCCTTGATCGGGATGCTGGTGCAGCACTGCGGGCAGTCCTTGGTTGTCGGGTCTGCCGGTGCCGGCTGGTTTTCGAATTTCGCACGCATTTTATTTATCGAACGCACGAACATGAAGATCACGAAAGCGATAATGATGAAGCTGATGACGGTGTTGATAAAGGCGCCGTAGTTCAGCGTCACAGCGCCAGCCTTCGCCGCCTCGGCAACCGTATGGTAAGGCCCCGGCGTGTGCCCCACATGCAGCACCCAGAACAAATTCTTGAAATCGATATGGCCGATGGCCAAACCGATCGGCGGCATAATGATATCCGCAACAAGAGATTTGATGATCAGACCAAAGGCCACGCCGATTACGATACCGACCGCCATATCGATGGCATTGCCCTTGACTGCAAACTCCCGGAATTCTTTCAGGAAACCACGCATGTCGCTTCTCCCACAATTTATAGCAAGAATATAGCAGGCTTTTAGTGGTTTGGCATGTCCGGTTTCAAACAATCAAAAAAAACTCTGTGCCGCCTCAGGGCCTCGAAACATACGCATTGCCTTGAATATAGAAGCGCAGCAACCGGCGCGCCCAGACGCCCGCATAGTCCACTCCGATACGCGGCCGCTTAATGATGCGGATGGATTCGGCACGATCAGGCGTCGCGAGATAGAGATCGGTGCTTTGCAAATCATGCCCATTGCAGCGTTTGTCGATCCCCATCGACTTGCACAATAGCGCCGGACCCTGCGTGCGCCCCTCGATGCCCGATACAGGTTCGAGCGCGCGCAGCAACACGGCTGGCGCCTCGCCTTCCTGCCCGGCCACGACGTTCATGCAGAAATGCAGTCCGTAAATCATGTACACGTAGGCGTAGCCCGGCGGCCCGAACATGACCCGCGTACGTGCTGTTAACCCTTTCGAGGAATGCGCGGCCCGGTCCTTGACGCCGAGATAGGCTTCCACTTCGACAATGCGTCCAATGCGTTCCACGCCATCCACTACATGCACCAGGTATTTACCCAGCAGGTCCGGTGCCACCTCGATTGCCGGCCGGGCGCAGAACGCACGTTCGAGTTTATGCATCCAATTCCGGATAGTGGCGGAAAATGCCGTCCTCGTTGAACATCTGATGGCGCAGTGAAGACAGGTACGCCGCAATGCGCGGGCGTTCACTTGCCCGGGTCACCAAACTGGCTATACGCGGATACTCCGGCTCCAGCCGCTTCATGGCTTTGGGGAACGCGTAGCGCAGGCCGGCCACCACCAGGAACAGGGACAAATCCGCATACGTAAGCGAATCGCCGACCAGGTACTCATCGCCCGCCGGGTTGCGCTCCAGCACTCGCTCGAAATAGTCCATAAATTTAGGCAGACGCGCAGCGAGAAAATCCGCCGTCCGCCGTTTCGCCTCGGCCTTCTGATCCGCGTAATACAGCGACGGTCCCAGCGGATGATGCGTATCGTGAATTTCGACCACCCAATCCGCCAACGTCAACTGCAACTGATGCACCCACAGGCGGCCGGCTTCGTCCTGCGGCGCAAGATCATGATGCACGCCAAGGTAAAAAAGGATATTGGCGACCTGTGCGATCACCACTGAACCCACTTTCAGAAAAGGGGGTGCAAACGGAGGAGTTTCCAGCGCAGCATCCGTCATTGCCGCCTGCACTTTCTCCGCTGCCACAGCGGGGCCGTCCGCGTCCTGAGCTACATCGAGGTAATCCACACCGGCTTCCTCCAGCGCCAGGCGCACGAATTCGCCGCGTCCCGGAATGGTCGGCCAGTAATACAATTCGTATCGCATGCTTGTTCCTTTTTCGTGCCTGCGTAAATTCTACTCGCCCGCGTGCTGCGAGCGCCGACGCGAGGGATCAAGACGGCGGAACGCCCACCAGTAACCACCCACGTAGATCGTCTGCAGCACGGCGGCGAGAAAAAACGGCGTCATCAGGAACCCGATATCGAGCAGCGCTCCTGCCAACGCGGGCCCCGCGGCCTGCGCATACTGAAATGAGGCAGCATTCAAACTGACCGCAAACCCGCGGCGCCGATCACCTACCAGCGATACAACCAGCGCCTGGCGCGCTCCTACCGAACCCCGATTAAGCGCCGAACGCAAGGCATAAGCGCCCGCTGCCAGCGCATAGACTGGCGCAACGGGCACGATCAGTAACAACAGTACACCGAGCAGACGCACCGAAACGACGGCCGGCACTACGCCAATGCGGCGGGTCAGCAAGCCGGTGGCGACAGAGGCCACACCGGAGGCCAGAAACATCGCTGCCATGAAAGGAGCTATCGCTGCAGGTCCGATACCGAAACGCACCGCGAACCAGTAACTCAGCAGCGGCCCGATCAGCCCGATGCCGAGACCGTTCACACTGTTCAATCCGGCCAGCCAGGCAAGCGATCGATTCTCGTGTCTTCGCCGTCGAGGCTTGGCCTTTTTTTGTTTGTTCGAGAAGTCGCGCGGTGCCTCTCGCAGTCGAGCAAGCGAGATCAGGTTCACCACTGAGCCGGCCAGAGGTATCAGAAACAATACCCGAAAGGCCCAGCCGACGCCCAGGCTGGGCGTCAGCACTTCGGGCAAGACGGCCAGTGCCGCACCGATAGCCATGCCCACCGACCCCGCCGCCAAATTCAAACTGTACACGTAGCCGCGTTCTTTCGCGTGCACAACGGTGGCCAGCCAGGCTTGTTCCGCCGGGCCGAAAAAACTCGCAGCACCGTTGGCGCCACGTCCGAAACCGGCAAACAAAATGGCCGGCACGAGTACCCACGGATCGGCACTCGACAGCGCCGCAATGGCACACAGGATGGTCAGCACCTCGGCGGCAACGAGAAAACCGCGACGTTGCGTCCTGTCGCTCGCCAAACCGACTGCGACATTCAGTGTAGCCGCCATCAACCCGACACCGGCGAGCGTGCCGCCAATCGCGAGGCCGCTCCACCCCAGCGCCTTGAGATACAACGCCAAATCGACCACCAGCGCGCCCTGCCCCAGGCTGCGCGCCGTGCGCAACCCGATCAGACGACGCGCTACCGGGTCGATTCGCTGCCAGAATTTCAAGTCATCATTCCCCTACGATCACCGCATCGGGCGCCTTAATCCTTAATATTAACGATCCCCGAAGAAGTGCGTTTCCGAGTCGCATTCTTGCGCGCACGCAAGACGCTGTGGCATATTCGGTGGGAACGGCTCTGTACTGGAGAAAGGAGACATTCATGCGTCGCCTCATTACTGCTCTTTTTACGTTTTCCTTGATCGTTGTCGGCTTTCAATTTTCCGGCTGCTCCACCAAGCCAAACATCTCAACAAAAAAAGTCACTGCTGGAAAAGATTGCACAGCCAAGATGGATTACTGCCCATTGCGACCCATTCGAGAAGTAGCACCTGGATATCCACCGCGTGCCGTCTCAGTAGAAGGGGTGGTTACGGTTTGCTTCACAGTCAAGAAAAACGGAACTGTTGCGAACGCGCGCGTCGTATATACGTCTTTCCATCCGAAAGGATATATCACGGCACAAAATGACTTAAAGGCGGCTGCACTCATCGTCATACAGCAATGGAAATTCGAGCCCGAACGAATCAACGGACATGCTGTAAATCGCCCTGGCGTTTGCCAGGACTTTGATTTTCAAGTCCCATAAGCAACTCCCGGCTTTCCGGCATGCTCTATGCTGCCTGCTCACCCACCGGGCGGGGGCGGAGGCGGCGTATAGGCGGGTTGCGGTGCGCCGGGGATTTGGTTGCCCTTGGAATACATGCACTGCTCGTAGGCAATGTTGTACTGGCGCTGCGCGGTCCAGTTGCCACTCTCGCTGGCATTCGACCCGGACGCCGACCCGACGAGCAGGCCCGCGCCGGCACCGATGCCGACACCGCGGGCACTGTCGCCAATCAACAGCCCGGCAGCGGCGCCCAGGGCCGTGCCGAGCGCGGCCCGCTTGACCGCCGTATTGTTCGCAGCGTTCGGATTGATGGCGCCCGCAGCATACTGGCGGCACGCCGCATCTTCGGCCTGGAAAACAGAGAAGGGTTTGCCGGGCGACGGCCAGACTGCGACCGTCGGCCCTGTGGGCGCGGAAGCACAACCAGCCAGCGCCAAGCATCCCAGCCCGGCGCCGACGGCGGCCACCACTCCAATCAATTTCATAGAATTAACCATGACATGCACTCCTAACGCGTAGCCTGTGGCGGAGACATTGTTGGCTGAGCCGTAACACCTGGCGGCGTCGCCGGCACCTTGGTCCAGCCGCCGGGGCATTCCGGCACATAAGGATAATACCCGTCCGGCGCTGCACAGTGATACCAGTACTGTATCGGCGCCTGTGTCGGAGCAACCGGTGCCGGCGGCGGATTATTCACCACCACGACATTGCCTGGTACATAGGGGTTGGGATACGGATAAATCGGTGCCGAGTAGTAATACCACCCACCACCCGCGAGCCACCACCAACCCCAGCGGCCGCCATGCCAGCCATGATGCCAGTACCCGCCGCGCCATACCGAATAGTCATAACGCGGGAACAGGCGGATATTGAAGCGCCAATAGGTTTGGCCATGCCACTGACTGCGTTGTCCATGCCACCCACCGTGGTAATGTCCGTGGCCCCCGTGCTGATGAGAGCCACCATCATGATCGCCACCATGGTATCCGCCGCCACCGCCATGGTATCCACCGCCGCCATGCCGATCCCCGCCGGAATCATGACCCCGACCGGGGCTGGCACTTCCGTAACCACCCGAGGACGGATTATGGCCCCGGCTGGGCCCACTGTGCACGGCTAGATGTTGATCCTGCCGGGGATTCGAATTGCCGGCCCGCTCGCGCAAGGCATTACGGTCAATATGCCGGTCGCTGTGATTCTGACTCTGTCTGTCGTGTCGATTATTGTCACTCTGGCCGCCGTGGCCCAGCGCCAACGCACTGGTGGAGAACACGGCCAAGGCCGGAAGCAAAATTAATACGGCAAGTTTTCTATTACTCATGACACTACACCTCGAAAGTCGGCGATCGCTATCCGCGACCCTTGGAGACCAGTCTAGCCAACCGACTCGCCCCAAGTGTTACTGATTCGTATGAATACGGGGCGATTTTGTTAACGCAGGTTGCAGCAGCGTCGCGTGTTACAAACCGTTACAGATAAGACCGATATTAGCAACATTGGTTCGATTCCGGCCGCCGCTTCAAGCGGTTACCAGGTCCCGGTATTCGGGATGCCTGCGGATAAAAGCCGCCACATACGGGCATTCCGGCACCACCGTCAGCGACTCGGAACGCGCATAATCGAGCGCCACGCGCGCCAATCCGGCCGCAATACCGCGGCCTCTCCACTCCGGCGGCACCCAGGTGTGATCCAGCACCAGACGATCGGCCCGCCGCTGGTAAGAGATAAAAGCCTCCTGGCCCTCTAT
>JBOHZI010000092.1:0-8263 GCA_050738295.1 Gammaproteobacteria bacterium | reverse complement strand
AAGTGCGGGATGGCGCTGGAGCCGAGTACGGCGAGTGTCAAGCAAGAACCAAGTTCGGAGCTCGTCGCTTTCACGCGGCGGTTGTGGCTGGCGGTTCCGCTTACCGTGGTGCTACTCGTTATCACCATGGGCGACATGTTGCCCGGTCTCGATTTTCGGCATTGGCTGGGTGCGGCCTACGGCTGGATTCAGTTTGCGCTCACGACACCGGTCGTGTTCTATGCGGGTTCGACCTTCTTCAAGCGTGGTTGGAAGTCGCTCCACGGTGCGAACTTCAACATGTGGACGCTGATCGCGCTCGGCACTGGGGTCGCTTATCTGTTCAGTGTGTTTGCGCTTGTTTTGCCCGGTTTGCTGCCGACGGCGTTTCTCGGCCACGGCGGGGCGGTGCCGCTGTATTTCGAGAGTGCCGCGGTCATCATCACTCTGGTTTTAATCGGCCAGGTACTCGAACAGCGCGCCCGCGAACGAACATCCGGGGCGATGCGGGCCTTGCTCGACCTGGCCCCGCCTCGTGCACGACGCATCCGTGACGACGGTGAGGATGAAGAGGTGGATCTCGCTCAGGTGCAGCAGGGTGATCACTTGCGTGTGCGCCCCGGTGAGAAGGTGCCGGTGGACGGTGAAGTGATCGAGGGCCGCTCCAGCGTGGACGAATCCATGTTGACCGGTGAGCCAGTGCCGATCGAAAAGACGGCCGGCGAAGAGGTCACCGGTGGCACGGTGAACGGCAACGGCAGTTTCGTGATGCGTGCGACGCGCGTGGGCGGCGAAACGTTGCTCGCGCGCATCGTCGCCCAGGTCGCGTCGGCGCAGCGCAGCCGCGCGCCGATTCAGGGTCTCGCCGACCGGGTGGCCAGGATTTTCGTGCCCATCGTGGTGGCGAGTGCCGTTGTTGCCTTTGTCGTCTGGGCTTTGGCCGGATCTGCCACGGGTGGGCTCGGCTTCGCACTGCTTACCGCAATCTCGGTACTGATCGTTGCCTGTCCCTGCGCGCTCGGGCTCGCTACACCGATGGCGGTGATGGTGGGCGTCGGACGCGGAGCCGGCGCCGGCATTCTCGTGCGCGATGCCGAGGCGTTACAACGTATGGCGCAGGTGGATGTGGTGATTGTGGACAAGACCGGCACGATTACCGAAGGCAAACCCACGCTTGAAACCGTGGAAACGGCGGAAGACTTCGAAGCGGACGACGTATTGCGCTTTGCTGCCGGACTGGAGGCGGCGAGTGAACATCCGCTTGCCGCGGCCATTCTTGCGGGTGCCAAGGCGCGCGGCATGGAAGTGCCGAAGGCCGATGAGTTTGAAGCCGTTACTGGACGCGGCGTACGCGGCACTATTGAAGGCCGCGATGTACTGCTCGGCAACGCCGCCTTGATGCAGGAATCCGCCATTGACACCGCGGTACTTGACGCTCGGGCAAAAACGTTGGCCTCCGAGGGTGCCACGGTGATGTATGTGAGCTTGGATGGGCGTGCGTGCGGGTTGATTGCCGTGAAGGATCCGATCAAGGCAAGCAGCCGCGAAGCAGTGGCAATTCTTCACCGCGAGGGTGTGCGTGTGGTCATGGTTACGGGTGACGGCGAACAGGCGGCGCAGGCTGTAGCACGGGCAGTGGGTGTCGACGAGGTGCAGGCGGGGGCATTGCCCGAGGATAAACTTGAGACGGTCCGGCGCCTGCAACGCGAGGGTCGGGTGGTCGCGATGGCGGGCGACGGCGTGAACGATGCGCCCGCGCTGGCCGCCGCCGATGTGGGTATCGCCATGGGCACGGGCACCGACGTCGCCATGGAAAGTGCTGGCTTGACGTTGGTGAAGGGCGATCTGCGCGGCGTAGCCAAGGCGCGGCGACTCTCTCACGCGACGCTCGCCAACATCCGTCAGAATCTGTTTTTCGCCTTCATCTATAACGGCGTCGGCATTCCGATTGCAGCGGGCGTCTTGTTCCCGTTCACCGGCTGGGTGCTTTCACCCATGATTGCGGCCGCCGCGATGAGCCTGAGTTCGGTCTCGGTGATCACCAACGCACTGCGTCTGCGTCGATCAGTATTGTGACGGCTATGGTTTATCGGTATCCACGGTGATCCAATTGATTGTTAAATCGGGATGGGCGCGGAAATACGCTGAAAGCTGATCGCGTTCTTCGTAGCAGTAGTGGCACCATGTCGCCCAGTACTCGAGAACCGTGAATTGAGCACTGGAAGAAAGTGGTGCGGCTTGTGATTGTATGGCAGTCAATTTTCGCATCCATTGGGCGAGCGGTTTGTGGCCTTTTATTGGTACAGGCTTCGAGAATGCGCGATTCAAGGTTTTCGCCAAATTATCGTGCCCGCCCTTAAGGGATAGAATCTCACGACCATCAGTGTTGAAAATGTAAAGCTGGGGCAGGGCGGTGAAAAACCACATTGTGCGCTTGGCCTTGCCCCGGTAATGATAAAGATGAATGGACGCGGGCAAGTTCTGGAAGCCGGTATAAAAATTGGGTGCTGCGGCAAATGCCACCGAACTTTGCAGGCCAAGCAATAGTATCGACGCAATCAAAGTCGATTTGGTTTTCATGACCGTCGTTAGCCAGTAAAGAGTGCGGGGTTCATGGTTTCGATGTAGCGCACGCCGAGCTTGGTCAGCCGCTGTGCGGCTGCCATATCTTCGACTTCGAAGGTTGCCCAGTTCCAGGAGCCGGGCCAGAGCTTCCTGGCGCGCAGGATGTGATGATCCTCTCCGAACAACAGATCGGGTGCGAGCCGTTCGGCGATTGTTCTGTAGCGCGAGCCCATGGTAGGAAGTACGTAGCCGATGGGTTGACCTGCGCGTTTCGCCATTGCAAGTATGCGAGCATCGTAGGAAATGAGTGTATAGCGCCCGACAAGCGACACGAGCTTATCGGTAATGACTTTCAGCACACATTCGCGACCCTGCGTGTGCAGGCTCTCTTTCTTGATTTCCACAAAGACGTGCATGTACGGCTTTTTCTGCATCCACTCGACAAAGTCTTCGAGCCGAGGTACGGGGTAGGCGAAGCGAGTGGCGTCGAATATACCGTGACGTGAAAGATCACCAAAGGTATGTTTACGGACGTCGAGGTTCAGGCCATGGGTGCGTTTTAGGTTCGCATCGTGCAGCACGATCGGCACGCCGTCCGTGGTGACCTGGACGTCCAGCTCGATATGGCTGAGACCAAGTTTTGCGGCGCCGGAGAAGGCCGGCAGCGTGTTTTCCAGATAATTGGTGGCATCGCCGCGGTGTCCAACCAATATCGCTTTTTCGGAGAGCATGGCAGGAGTCACCTTATCGTTATAGAGAAGATCGGCAGGGCGCCGGAGTTCTATAGAGATGCCCTTTATTCGTAACGCAGGGCATCAATCGGATTCAGGTTGGCGGCCTTGGCGGCCGGCAGGATGCCGAAGATGATGCCGGTGCCGCCGGAGACACCCAAGGCGAGTCCGATGGCCCAGCCAGGTACATGTGCTACCGACAGACCAGGGATAATGCTTACCGCAAGTACGCCGAGCAACCAGCCGAATATGATCCCTATAATGCCACCAAGTAGGGAGAGCACGACGGCTTCGATCAGAAATTGCAGGAGAATGTCACGCCGGCGCGCACCCAGACTCTTCAGGATGCCGATTTCGCGGGTGCGTTCGGTTACCGATACCAGCATGATATTGGCGATGCCGATGCCGCCGACCAGCAACGAAATGGCTACGATGCCGACCATTATGCGGGTGACTCCGCTCAGTATCGAAGTGAAACTGCTCAGGGTTTGCTTGGCGGTCTGAACCTGAAAGTTCGATACGGGTTGACCGTGCAGGCGACGGCTGCGCGACAGGACCTGCTTGATGCGCCCAAGCGTCGCGTTAATGTGATGTACGTTGTTAACCGTAAGTTGAATAATATAATTGGGTGGTTGCGAAGCGCCGAGAATGCTGCGTGCGGTGGCATAGGGCAGGATGACGATATTATCGAAGTCCTGGCCGAGCACACTGCCGCGCTTTTTCAATACACCTACAACGCGGCACCACTCGCCCGCGGCCTTGATGTATTTCCCGAGCGGATTGGCGGGCAAATAGAGTTTGTCGACTACGGTCTGTCCGATGACGCATACTCGCCGATGTTGCAAATTGTCGGTCGGTACGATGAAGCGGCCCAATCGGGGAACAGACTGCCTTGCCTTGGCATAATTTCTGGTCGTGCCCACGATTTCGCTGCCGGTGCTAGTGCCATGCCACGATACACCGCCTCCGAACTGGGAAACGTAGAGCACAGGAGTGATGTTAGAGATGTCGGTGACGTCATGCTGTATCGTGGACAGATCCGACTCTTGGAGCCGTGCGATATGACCTGAAAGATAGTTTTCGCGCGTATTGTAGGGCTGGATGACGATGCTGTTGGCGCCCAGCCCCTGAAATAGGCCCCCAACATAAACGCCGAAGCCCTGGATCACCGAGACCACGGCAATTACAGCTGCAACACCGATGATAATGCCAAGCGTGGTGAGCACGCTCCGAAGCGCGTGGGCGCGGATGGCAGCGAGTGCGGCGAGCAGGCTTTCAAGCAGGCCGAGCATGGAATTCTCCGCTGTTGCTGTTGCTGTTGCTGTTGCCTGTCGGTGAGTCTCTTTCCACGTAGCCGTCACGCAGGCGCACAATGCGATGGGTGTGCTCTGCAATGTCGGGTTCGTGGGTGACGATGACGATGGTGTGCCCGCGCGCATTCAGTTCGTCGAACAGATGCATGATTTCTTCGCTGGTGCGCGAATCGAGATTACCCGTGGGTTCGTCGGCAAGAATCATCGCAGGTTCGCCCACCAGGGCGCGGGCGACCGCGACACGCTGGCGTTGGCCACCCGAGAGCTGATTGGGTCGGTGATGCAGGCGGTCGGCGAGTCCCACGTTGGAAAGCGCAGCCGTGGCGCGTTCGCGCCGCGTGCCATGGTGCAGTCCGCGGTAAACAAGTGGCTGCATCACGTTGTGCAGAGCATCCTGACGGGCGAGCAGGTTGAAGCTCTGGAAAATGAATCCGATTTCGCGGTTGCGGATCAGCGCCAGACTGTCGTCTTGCAAGGTGCCGACGTCGGTGCCGTTCAGATGGTAGCTGCCGCCGCTTGGCCGGTCCAGGCAACCGATGATGTTCATCAAGGTGGACTTGCCCGATCCGGAGGGTCCGATAATGGCGAGGTATTCGCCTTTGTTGACTTCGCAGTCAATGCCGTGCAGTACGCGCATGGTTGTATCGCCCATGCGGTAGTCCTTGGTAATGCCGCGCAGACTCAGGACAGAGGCTTCCTTAGCCACTTTGAGGGCTCGGTGCCGAGGTTGTCGTTGCCGCTGATGCTTCCACTGCGCTGCCATTGGCCAGTGTGTGCAGGATGTCGTAGGGCCCGGAGATGACTTTCTCTCCTGCCTTCAGCCCGGCCTTCACAACCTGCCACGTATCGTTCGAGATGCCGAGCGTAATATCCATGCGTTTGGCTTTGCCATTGTCGTCCACGAACACATAGGCTCCGTTGGCACTGAACAGGGATTTCGTCTGGCTGGTCTTGTCCGAAAAAAGAACCGCTGCGACCGGCACCGCCAGCGTATCTTGCGTGCTCTGGGAATAGATTTCCGCACGACATGTCATGCCGGGACGGATGGCGAGCTTCTCCGGGTGCGTGACGCGAATCTTGACCAGAAACCCCTGACCTTGCTGGCCAGGCATGGTGGTGGCGGCTGGGGCGACGAATTTGACTGTGCCCTTGAGCGACGTGTTGGGGTAGGCTGTAGAAGTAACTTCCGCTTCTTCGCCGACATTGATGTGTGCGATATCCGCTTCATCCACGTTGACTTCGGCCAGCACGTTCGACGGATCGCCTACGGCCATCAGGGTGGATCCAGGGATGTTCGGCGTGCCCGGAATGACCGATTCGCCGACCTTGACGTCGAGCTCGGTCACAATGCCATTGAGCGGGGAGCGGATTACGGTCTTGGCAAGCTGTTCCTGCGCGTAGTTGAGCTGGGCTTTTGCCAGCGATAGCGATTTTTGAGACGAGGCCACGTCCACCTGCGCCAGATGATACTGGTTGGTCAGGGTATCGTAGCTGTTGGCATCAATTAGCCCCTGCTTGAATAGTTTGGTGTTGCGATCCCACTGCTTTTTCAGGTTGTCGAGCTTGAGTTGGGCTTCCTGAATGGCGTCCTGCTGCAACTCGACCTGCGCCTTTTGCTGGTCGACATTGGCCTGGTAGGTGTTAGGGTCGATCTGCAGTACCACCTCGCCTTGCTTGACCGTATCGCCTTCCTGGATCGGTACCGACACCAACTGACCGCTAACCTGCGAGCGCAACTCCACCTGGTCCTTGTAGGCGAATTGACCTGAGGCGAGCACCGAACTCTTGACCGAGCGAGTGGCTACTTTTTCGGTAGTAACCTTGAGTGAATTACCGCCATGATGCGAAACCGCGATTATCACAATAATGACAATGAGCGCGGCGATGCCGGCCGCGATGATCCATTTGCGTTTCATACAATCGGCCTCAGAGCAGAAAAATAAGGCCGTAAACGACGATATACGGGATAAGCGCGACGGTGAGCGCCTTACCTGTACCGTGGCGGCACCAGCGTTTGAGACCGTAGGTCACCAGCCCGATCACCCAGAACTGGAGGATCGAGAATTGCGTCAGTTTGAACAACTTGTCGCCGGGTTTGAGGTGAAAGAAAAGTGCGTTCAGGCTGGTGACATCGCCCTGCATGAAAGCGCCGCTATGGTTCGATACGCCCCAGGCTACCATCGCGGCAATATAGCCAAGCGCGATCGGTAGCCAGGTCCAGGTAGTGAACGAAAACCACCGCCCGAAACCGCGGCTATCGGCGGAAAATATCTTGTCGGCCAGGAACAGGTACAGCGCGTAAATCAGTTCGATAATCACCAGCACGATGAGCCAGAAGAGTACGCCCAGCATCACGTAGCTGCGACCGTGGCTGGAGATCATCTGCATTGCCTGCTCGGCGTGTTCCGGATGGGCTTTTTGGATGGCCGCGATCATCATGGCGTGCATGGCGGCGAGGTTCATCGTGAGCGCCACCCAGACGCCGAGCGCAGCATTGAGCACAAGTACGATGCCGAGCGGTAGCCACCACATTTTGGGGTGCCGGTCGGCATAGTCGAGCGCTTGCGACGGCGCCACGAACAGGTTGACGAGCTGGGACAGAGCCGAAGGCTGGGAGGCTGCTTTGGCGGTGTTTTCGGTATCGGCCATGGTGGGTAACCCCGTGTGTCTTAGTCAACTATAACACCATGACTCGACTTTGTGAAGCCTTTGCATCGGAGGTACTTCAGGATCTGTTTCAGACAGATCAGCCGGCATTATTGACGAGCCGCAGGCGCCCGGCTGAGTCCGACCTAACCGCAGACCGGTTTATCCAGACGCCAAATCGCTTGCCTTTAACCCAAGCCGGTCCAGAACGTGTTGGTGAGCATCCTGCGCAGTTTTTCGATCATGGGCATCGACCAAGCCTTCCTCGGCGCCTCGATGTATCAATGTTGCCTGTTGGACGAGCGCGCGTCGCTGCGTGTCATTACGCAGGAGGGGCGCCAATTCGCTGATGGTGCGTAGCATCTGAAGTGTCACGATGACGCTTCCCCGCGAATAATTGCGTACTGGCGTGAATGCGTTTTCTACCAGTTCCGTAAAACTCACGGGGCTTATGATCAGCCGGAGCTGCTTATCGGAGTCAATCCGATAGGCGGGGGGATCGTTGCGTTGCGCCATGCGGCCAATGCCGGCGCCGATGCGGTTGATGCAGTCGAGCGCGGTGAAGGGATCGTTCAGCGCGGGTGACATCGCGCGGACTGCGATTTCTGCAAGCTGGTTGAAGGCGAAACGAATGTCCTGCACAGGAGTGCGCCGATTGCCGAGTGCCATGCATCGAAGGATCTTGTTGGTTAATTCTTTATCGTTATGTTCGGATGGCCAGACCTTGCTTGCAGTAGAGCCTGCAAGAAGATAATCGCCCGGCCTGTAGCAAAGTTCGATGACAACGTCATGTTCGTGAGCCAGTTGGATCAGGCCCGAGATGTTCAGTGCCTGCAGGTAGCCATTCGTGGTGCTGTGCACAGGCGAGCCGTCATGTTTAACGCGGGAGACCAGATCTTCCATGCTTTCATGTAATTTTGGTGCCGTGCTTTCATCTTGCGGGTAAGTGCGGTCGATGGTCTCGTCCATTTCCGCACCGACTTCGGCAATAACTGATGGTGCCGAGATCATTTGTGCAATGTGGTGTGT
>JBOHZI010000091.1:0-8384 GCA_050738295.1 Gammaproteobacteria bacterium | reverse complement strand
CCTCCCGCATCTTCCGGTCCGGTTTTTGCTATGCTTCCGGGATTCTGAAACCGGTCGCCGCCATGAAACGCATCCTGCCTGTCCTGCTCGCCTTGTGCGTGTTTGCTTCGGTCAATGCGCACGCAACCGGCACGCAACCACTGCGCGGTCTCGACGCCTACGTCAGGACCGTCATGGCGCAATGGAAAGTACCGGGACTCGCCGTCGCCATCGTCAAGGACGGCAAGGTCGTGCTCGCCCGCGGCTACGGTGTGCGCGAACTCGGCAAGCCCGCAAAAGTGGACGCAAACACGCTATTCGGCATCGCCTCCAACACCAAGGCCTTCACCGCCGCCGCGCTCGGCACGCTGTCGCTGTCGGGGAAAATCCGCCTCAACGCCCCGGTGATCGACTACCTACCGCAATTCCGACTGAAGAATGCCTATATCACTACCCATCTCACGGTGCGCGACGCCCTCAGCCACCGCAGCGGCTACTGCGACCCGACGATGATGTGGATCGTCAACGATTTCACCAGCGCCCGGATCATCCACCAACTGCGCTACCAGAAGCAGAACTACGGTCTGCGCGCGCACTTCTGCTACAACAACACCATGTATCTGGTCGCGGGCGAAATCGTTCCGGCGGTCACCGGCTCGAGCTGGAACGATTTCGTTCGCGCGCACTTCTTCAAACCGCTTGGCATGGACAACACAACCTCGCACATGTCGGTGTACGAGCATGACCACGACACCGCCGTTCCTCACGGCCAAATTGACGGCAAGGTGGTGCCGATCACACGCATGGACACGGACGCGATGGCCCCGGTGGGCGGCATCAAGTCGAGCGTTGCCGACATGTCGCATTGGCTGATCATGCTGCTCGCCGACGGTCGCTATCACGGTCACCCCGTCCTCGATCCAGCCGTCCTCAAGACCATGGAAACGCCGCAGACCATCATCCCGGCGGACGGGGAAATCGGGGTGTGGGCACATGCGCAAACACCGAACAACCAGTTCCTGGACTACGGGCTCGGTTTCTTCTTGCAGAGCTATGCCGGCCACAAATTCGTCTGGCACGCAGGCGACATCGACGGCATGGCCTCCGCCCTGGGCATGATCCCCAGCGAACATCTGGGCATCGTGGTGCTCAGCAACATGAACCAGAACCGCGCGCCGGAAGCGGTGATGATGCACGTGCTTGGCGCCTACCTCGGGCAGCCGCCGCGCGATGTAAGCGGCGCCCTGCTCGCGATGAAGAAAAAGGAAGAAGCGCCTGGCAAAAAATTTGACGCTAAACTCGCCGCCGCGCACGATCCTTCCGCCAAACCATCGCTGCCTCTCAAGAAGTATGCCGGCACGTATCACAACAACTTCTACGGCAAGGTGGAAGTGTCCTACACCAAGGGCCGGCTTGAGCTCGCCTTCGGCAACCCCGATTTCAGCGCGACCCTGATCCCATGGAACCACGACACTTTCAAGGCCCCGTGGCACGACCGCCTGTTCGGCGACGGCTACGTTACGTTCGATCTCGATGCACTCGGCAACGTCCAGAATCTGAAGCTCGCCGGCTTAGCGCAGCGCTTCACCCGAGTCCCCAAGAAATCCCCAGCGAAGCACTGATCCGGGAACACCAACATTCTGCCGCGAGGCATAGTAAGCTTGCGTGATCCGCCAGGAGGTAACGTCATGCCGCGTTTGACCCGTTCCACCTTTTTCGCCGCCACGCTGCTGGGTGCGCTGATCGCGTTTGCCCGGCCCTCGCAGGCCAATTTCACGATGGCGCAGGTGCTCGGCTACCCGTACCCCGTCACGCTGGTCGCCTCGAAACAGGGCAACCGGATCGCCTGGGTGCTCGACGAGCGCGGCGTGCGCAACATCTGGGTAGCAGACGGCCCCGGATTCAAGCCGCACCAGGTCACCGGCTACACCACCGACGACGGTCAAGAACTGACACAGCTCACCTTCTCGCCGGACGGCAAATATCTCGTTTACGTGCGCGGCGGCGATCACGATGCCAACTGGCCCCCGCCCGGGGGCCTGCAGCCTGATCCGGACTCCAGCCCGATCCAGCCGCATGTCACGATCTGGGCCGTCGCGCTGCCGGACGGCAAACCAGTCAAGGTCGCCGAGGGCGACGCGCCCGCCATTTCAGCGAACGACCGCTTCGCCTTCGTCAAGGACCACCAGGCCTGGACCGCGAACCTCGACGGCAAGGGCAAGCCGGAGAAACTGTTCTTCGACCACGGCAGGATCGGTTCGCTGCGCTGGTCACCGAACGGCAAGCAGCTCGCCTTCGTGACCAACCGTGGCGATCACGCGTTCATCGGCATCTACACCGCGCAGAACCAGCCGCTCCGCTATCTCGCGCCGTCCACGCATCGCGATTATTCACCGCACTGGTCGCCGGACGGAAAGCGCATCGCCTTTTTGCGCCGGCCCGGTCAGGGCGGCCCGCCGCAACCGATTCTCAAGCTGACGCCCAATCCCTGGTCCATCCAGGTCGCCAACGTCTCAAGCGGACTGGCCCACACCGTCTGGAAGAGCCCGGACACCCTCGACGGCTCGGTGCCGGAAACGGCGGGCAGCGCCAACCTGCACTGGGCGACCGGCAATCGCCTCGTGTTCCTCTCCGACATCGACGGCTGGCCGCACCTGTATTCGATTTCCGCTGCAGGCGGCAAACCGCTCCTGCTCACACCGGGTAAATTCATGGTCGAGGACGTGACCGAAAGCCCCGACCGTACCTACCTCATATACAACGCCAACACCGGCACCACTTCGCACGACGGCGATCGCCGCCACCTCTACCGCGTGCCGGTGGACGCGGCAAAGCCGGTCGCGCTCACCTCAGGCGACACCCTCGAATGGCAGCCGGTCATCGCGAGTAACAGCAAACAGCTCGCCTTCATCAGCGCCGGCCCGAAGCGTCCGCCGCTGATCGCCGTCGCTTCGACTACCGGCGCCAACGCCCGCTTCCTCGACGCCAACCAGGTGCCGAAGGATTTCCCCACCACCCAGCTCGTCGTGCCCCAATCGGTCACCTTCAAGGCCGCAGACGGCTGGACGATCCACGGTCAGCTCTTCCAGCGCGCCGGCGACTCTGCCAAACCCGGAATCATCTTCGTACACGGCGGCCCGCCGCGCCAGATGCTGCTCGGCTGGCACTACATGGATTACTACAGCAATTCCTACGCCGTGAACCAGTACCTCGCGAATCACGGCTTTGTGGTGCTCTCGGTCAACTACCGACTCGGCATCGGCTACGGTCACGCCTTCCATCACCCCAAGCATTGGGGCCCGAGCGGCGCATCCGAGTACCAGGACGTGCTCGCCGGCGCCAAGTATCTGCAGAAAATGAAGGGCGTGGACCCGAAACGCATCGGCATCTGGGGCGGCTCCTACGGCGGCTACCTCACGGCGCTCGCGCTCGCCCGCAACTCCAACATCTTCAAGGCCGGGGTGGACATGCACGGCGTACACGACTGGTCGAGCTTCATCGCCGACTGGTTCGGCACCGCGAAGCCGCGCTACGAAAAAGGCGACCGCAAGCAGGCGATGAAGGTCGCCTGGGAATCCTCGCCGGACTCGTCCATCGCCACTTGGAAATCGCCGGTGCTGCTGATTCAGGGCGACGACGACCGCAACGTGCACTTCCACCAGATGGTGGACCTGGTGCAGCGGTTACGCAAACACCACGTGCCGTTCCAGGAAATCGTGATCCCCAACGATATTCACGGATTCCTGCGCTACCACTCGTGGCTCGAAGCCGACACCGCCACCGCGAAATATTTCGAGGGCCAGTTCTACAAGAACTGATAACGAGCCAGCAAAATGCTGGCTCTCCCAGACACTCCCCTTTGCTCGCCTTGCGAGGAAGGGGGAGCCGGAGAGGAATTCTTCAAACACATCGCGGCGGGGACCGCCGCTCCTACACTTGTCTTTCTTGTGCCGTCGGGCGCGCCGAGAAGCGCAGTCCGCAGCGGGTAAGAGGGCGGAGTGTCTGAGGTTTGCGCGATATATCGCGCAGGCCGAGTTGCCGCCCGGCCCGTTGCGGGCGAGCATCGCAGGGCAGGCGCAAGGCCAAAGGCCTTGTGGCCGCGAACGCTCGGCACGATGCTTTTGGTCACTTTTGGCAAAACAAAAGTGCCCCCGCCGGGAGGGCTTGAGAACGCAAGCCGGCAAGATGCCGGCGCTCCCAATCGCGGCTGAAGCCGCTCCTAACCGACGGCGCGTTGGCGGGCGGTGAGGTGTACCAGCAGCAGCGACACGGCGGCGGGCGTGATGCCGGGGACGCGGGCGGCCTGGCCGAGTGTGCCGGGTCGGGTAGCGGTGAGCTTTTCGCGCACTTCGGTGGACAGCCCGCGCACGGCGGCGTAATCGAAATCGTCGGGAATGGCCTGCGTTTCCTGGCGCTTGAGGCGGGCGATCTCGGCGTTCTGGCGACGCAGGTAGCCCGTGTATCGCGCCTCGGTTTCCAGTAGCTGCGCCAGTTCGCTGGTGGGCGCGATATCGGCGTCCACCAGTTCGGCCACCGCTGCATAGCCCACACCGGGTCGTGCCAGTAACTCCCAGGCCGTCACCGGATCGGACGGCGCCCGCTCCAGATGCGCTGCCGTCCACTCGGCCGGCAACTGGGTGGGCGTGAAGCGGCTCTTTTCCAGTGTCGCTTTGGCCAGCACGTAGCATTCTTGCTTGGCGTTGAACTGCGCCCAGCGTTCGTCGTCTACCAAGCCCAATTCATGGCCCATCGGCGTGAGACGCTGGTCGGCGTTGTCCTCGCGCAGCGACAGGCGGTATTCGGCGCGGCTGGTGAACATGCGGTACGGCTCGCTGGTGCCGCGCGTGGTGAGGTCGTCGAGCAGTACGCCAATGTAGCCCTCGTCGCGGCGCGGCCACCAGGCGGCCTTGCCCTGCACCTTGAGCGCCGCGTTCACGCCGGCCACCAAGCCCTGCGCGCCCGCTTCCTCGTAGCCCGTGGTGCCGTTGATCTGGCCCGCGAAGTAGAGGTTGCCCACTGCTTGGGTTTCCAGCGCGAGCGTGAGGCCGCGCGGATCGAAGTAGTCATATTCGATCGCGTAGCCGGGGCGCGTGATCTCGGCCCGCTCGAAGCCGCGAATCGTATGCACCAGATCCACCTGCGCATCGAACGGCAGGCTGGTGGAGATGCCGTTCGGGTACACCTCGTGCGTATCCAGCCCTTCCGGCTCGATGAAGATGCGGTGCGAGATTTTGTCCGCAAAGCGCACCACCTTGTCTTCCACCGACGGGCAGTAGCGCGGGCCCACGCCCTCGATCGCCCCGGTAAACATCGGCGAACGATCAAGCGCCGCGCGAATGACAGCGTGCGTCGCCTCGTTGGTTTCGGTCAGGAAGCACTCCACCTGGCGCGGATGTTCGGTCGCCGAGCCGAGGAAGGACATCACCGGCAACGGCGTATCGCCCGGCTGCGGCTCCAGCCCGGCCCAGTCGATGGTGCGTCCGTCGATGCGCGGCGGCGTGCCGGTCTTCAGCCGGCCGACCGCAAAGCCGTAGCCACGCAGTCGGGTCGAGAGCGGATTCGACGGCGCTTCGCCCGCACGCCCGCCACCGTAATTCTTCTCACCGATGTGGATGCGACCGCCGAGAAAGGTGCCGACCGTGAGCACTACGGCCTGCGCTCGGATCTCCAGGCCCATCTGCGTAATCACGCCCGCGACGCGATCATCTTCGATAATCAGATCGTCCACGCCCTGCTGGAACAGCGAGAGATTCGGCTGGGCTTCGAGCAGCGAGCGGATAGCCCGCTTATACAAGGTGCGGTCGCATTGCGCCCGCGTCGCCCGCACCGCCGCGCCCTTGGAAGCATTCAGCACCCGGAAGTGGATGCCGGCCCGATCCGTCGCCCGCGCCATCGCGCCGCCCAGCGCGTCGATTTCGCGCACGAGCTGACTCTTGCCGATGCCGCCGATGGCCGGGTTGCACGACATCTGCCCCAGCGTTTCCAGGCTCTGCGTCACCAGCAGCGTGGACGCACCGAGGCGCGCCGCGGCCAGAGCGGCCTCGGTCCCGGCGTGCCCGCCGCCCACAACGATGACGTCGAATCGATTCTTCACAAACCCAAACTACCTGCAAACCCGGCTATTTTAGGGGGTTTGGGGCTGTAATGCGATCAGCACACTGCAAAACTAACGCTTAGCGGTTAGCTAATGAGCACAAATCGCAAAAACTATTGACAAACTTTTTTACTGCTATTATAGTTAACGCTCAACTGAATTCTAGAGCTTCGCCATGACACAAGACTTGACCGGACATATCTGCATCCCGATTCGCGCAGAGGTATACAACGAATTTATCCTTAGAATGGGCAAGAGCATAGACAATGTCCCTGACTGGATTGAGAATATCGTTCTTGACTATCTGGATCGTACGCACGATGACGGCCCTTGGTGCGACGAGTACTTTGAAAGATTGGGCCTTGAAACGAACTTAATGGTCATGCACCGAAAGGAATTCGGACTTCCTGAACAAGGCTATCAATGGCAAAATTTGTTACTACGAAACGGCACTGAAATCCGAATGGAATATCGAGGCAAGTACAAGTTCGCCTCAATCAAACACGGAAGATTGATGTACAAAGACGAGGCAATGACTCCAAGTGAATTTGCTAGCATTGTCGCAAACAATACGTCCAGAAACGCATGGAGAGACTTGGAACTCAAGTTTCCAGATGCGTCCGACTTCCAACTAGCTAGTGTCGCTCGGAGGGAAGCGAGGGCCACGCCATGAAAGCACAGATTTCGAATCATGCAAAAACGAGAGTGCGGCAACGTGGCATGAAAGATAACGATTTAGATTTCGTACTTGCATACGGGACACCTGTAAGTGGTGGAGTGTTTTTTTCAAGTAAGGATTACGTCCAAGTTGAAAGAGATGCCAAACGGCAAATCAAATCTGCTGAACGGCTCCGAGACGTGTTCATCGCCTGTAGTGATGACGGTTGCGTTCTAACCACATTCCGCGCGAATCGCCAGCAGCAACATCGATTCCTACATGAGTAGAACGCCGAGTAAAGCTCCAAGGTCAGACTTGGGATTCACACGCTACTGCTCGAGTAAATACTCAGCAGACGCCGCACGCATCCAGAACGGCAAATGCGTACCGATCGGACTCCTATAAAGAAGCAGCGCGTGCTATTCTCCCAAACGATGACGAACAGCGGAGTTCCACCATGGACGCCAAGGCCGCAGCACAAGAACGATTCGAATCCGCCCGCGACGGACTGATCGAACTCAGCCACCGCATTCACGCGCATCCCGAACTCGGCTTCGAAGAGGAGCTGGCCTGCGCCTGGCTCTGCGAGACCCTGGCCGATGCCGGCTTCACCGTGGAAAGCGGGATTTGCGAACTGCCCACCGCCTTCCGCGCCCGTGCCGGTTCGGGCCCGCTGCACATCGGCATCTGCGCCGAATATGACAGCCTTCCCGGAATCGGCCATGCCTGCGGCCACAACGTGATTGCCGCTTCGGCGCTCGGCGCTGCGCTTGCCGCGGCCAAGGTCGCGGACGATCTGGGCTTGACCATCAGCGTCATCGGCACCCCGGCCGAAGAAGTCGGCAACGCCGGCGGAAAAATACTGATGCTCGAGCGGGGTGCCTTCGAAGGCATCCACGCTGCGATGATGGTCCATCCGGCACCCTATGACATACTCCGAGCGAAGATTCTCGCCGCCTCGATGTTTGACGTCCATTACACCGGAAAGGAGTCCCACGCGGCCGCGTTTCCGGAACTCGGCATCAATGCCGCCGATGCGCTCACTGTCGCCCAGACCTCGATCGGCCTGCTGCGCCAGCATATTCACTCCACTGACCGAATCCACGGTATCGTGACCAATGGCGGCGCCGCGCCGAACGTGGTTCCCGCCCACACCGCGGCGAGATACATCATCCGTTCGGAGACACTCGCGCAACTGGACGAACTGCGGCCGAAGGTCCACCGCTGCTTCGAGGCGGGGGCTCTCGCAACCGGCGCGAAAGTCGAGATCCGGGGCGGCGACAAGCCCTACGCCGAAATGCACCACGACGAGACCATTGCCGAGTTTTACCGCAAAAACTCGGCGGCCCTGGGGCGTCCCTTCCCGGAGTCCAACGAACTGGAGAAAATACCCACGGCTTCCACCGACATGGGCAACGTATCGCGGCACATTCCGTCCATCCATCCCATGATCGGAATCAATTCGCTGCCCGCCGTCAATCATCAGCCCGAATTCACCGCGCACTGCATCACTCCGGATGCCGACCACGCACTTTGCGACGGCGCGCTCGCCATGGCCTGGACCTGTATCGATCTGGCGCAAAACGACGACACGCGTAATACCCTGATGCATCGGCAATAGCCACGCTGACGATGAAGCGATTCGACGAATAA
>JBOHZI010000090.1:0-8424 GCA_050738295.1 Gammaproteobacteria bacterium | reverse complement strand
CATGCGGGGCGCAATCTCGAAGCGGACGCCGGCGGCCATTAACCGCTCGGCGAGCGCCTGCCAGTCCGCGAGCGGCAATACGAGACCGAAATGCGGCACGGGTACGGCGTCGCCATCCACGGCGTTTTTCACGGCCGCCTGCGGCCTGCGCTCGACGAGATGACAGACGAGTTGATGACCGCGGAGGTCGAAGTCCACCCAGGCTGCGGCGCTGCGCCCTTCCGTGCAACCGAGCAGTTCGCCGTAGAAGGCGCGCGCGGCGGCGAGATCGTGCACGGGAATGGCCAGGTGAAAGCGTGGTTCCATGTAACAGCCTCTTGTCAGTGTTTGTCGCGCAGAATACGGGCTTTCTGCCGTTCCCAATCCTGTTTTTTTGCCACCTGGCGCTTGTCGTGTTGCTTGCGTCCCTTGGCGAGACCGAACTCAAGCTTCGCATTGCCGCGCTTCCAGTACACGCGCAATGGCACTAAGGTATAGCCCTGACGTTCGACTGCGCCGGTCAGATGAGCGATTTCGCGGGCATGCAGGAGCAGTTTGCGGGTGCGGTCCGGTTCGGTTTTGACGTGGGTGGAGGCGCTTGGCAGCGGGCTGATATTGGCCCCGATCAGCCACACCTCGCCGTTGCGCACGAGGCCGTGTGCTTCGGCCACACTGGCGCGGCCCGCGCGCAGAGCCTTTACCTCCCATCCTTGCAGCGCCAGTCCGGCCTCGAACCGCTCCTCGATGTCGTAGTCATGACGCGCCCGGCGGTTTTCGGCAATCGACTGGGGACTTTTCTTGCTCATCTGCGTATTGTACGGACGTGAGACCAAGGGCGATGCCAACTCCTACAGTAAACTAGGGGCTAGTGCGCTGTTGGGCGTTTCATTCGTTCACAAGGGAATAACGATTTGCGCGAGATCCATCGCTCGGCACTGGTTCCATATTCCGCCGAGGAAATGTTCGGTCTGGTCAACGATGTTAAGACCTACCCGGATTTTCTGCCCTGGTGTCGCGATGCCGATGTCAAGGTCATCGACGAGACCACGTTGGAGGCGGAGCTGGAATTTGCCCGCAGCGGCTTGCATCGGCGCTTCACCACGCGCAATCATCTGGAACCGGGGCAAAGCATCCGCATGGAGTTGCTGCGCGGGCCGTTTCGGGAGTTGAGCGGTTGCTGGCACTTCCAGCCGCTGGGACTGGGCGGTTCCAAGGTGGTGCTCGACTTGCGCTTCCAGTTTGCCTCGCGCTTGCTGGAAGCGGTTTTTGCGCCGGTATTTGCCGAAGTCATGAATTCACTGGTAGATGCCTTTGTGGAGCGGGCCCACACTCTGCACGGGGCGGCTTGAATGCCCATCGTGGTGGAAATAGCCCCGTTGACGCCGCAGTTGGAGGGGCTGACCGGATTGCGGTTGCCGGTCGGTGCATCTGTGGCTGATGCACTGCAGGTGCTGGCACTGCGTCCACCGCCCGAGGTTGGGCTAGGTGTCTGGGGACACAGAGTGGAATCAACGGATTTGCTTTCCGATGGCGATCGCATCGAGTTTTACCGTCCGCTGGAGTGCGACCCGAAGACAGCACGCCGGGCGCGCGTTGCCCGGCGTGACCGCTGAATCAGACCAGCCTTAGGTCGGTGCCTTATCGATGGGCTGCGATGTGGTGAAGCGCTGCACCGTGCCGTTATCGAAATAGACTGTGAGGCGGTAGATGTGCTCGGGACTGCGCGCGCCAGCCTTGTAATAGTATACGTAGCGCCAGATTCCGGTTTCGAAAGGATTAGGCAAGGTCGGTTTGCCAAACAGGTAGCGCACCTGCTGGGCCGTCATGCCGGCCTTGAGTTGCTTGAGGTCGCTCTGTTTGAGGTAATTGCCTTGCGTCACGGGCGGCACATAGACACAGCCGGCGGCGAAAGCCAGCGTCAGGACAAGGGCGGCGGGGGTAAGGAAGCGCAAACGCATCAAATTTCGAAACCGTAGGACAGGTGCGTCATAATAACGGGGTTGAAGCACTGAAGCCAGTACCCCCATGCCTGAAGACGACGATCTGCGTGAGGCCGGACTCAAGGTCACCGTGCCCCGGCTGAAGATTTTGCGCATGCTGGAAACCAGCCCGCAGCGCCATATGTCGGCCGAGGACGTGTACCGCGCATTGCTCGAAACCGGCGAAGAGCTGAATCTTGCCACCGTTTACCGGGTGCTGACCCAGTTCGAGACTGCGGGACTGGTTTCGCGCCAGCACTTCGAGGGCGGGCACTCGACCTTCGAACTGGACTCGGGCGAGCATCATGATCATATCTTTTGCGTAGCTTGCGGACGGGTGGATGAATTCGTTGACGCCACCATCGAGCGCCACCAGGCCGAAATTGCGCGTCAGGCAGGTTATGAAATGACAGATCATTCGCTCTACATCTACGGCCTCTGCGCGGACTGCCGCAAGAAGAAGGGTGTGGCGGGCGCGGCCGAAAATTCTACCGGTTAGGCGGCACCGATCTTTACGCAGTTTTGAAAAGAGTCGATTGAGCGGTTCAAGCCTTTTCGCGCGCGATTAGCTCGCGTGCATGTTCGCGCGCCGTATCGCTGATTTTTATGCCGCCGAGCATGGCGGCGATGGCTTCCACCCGCTGTTCGTTTTCCAGGCGGACCACTTCGGTGGCGCTGTTGCCCGCAGTGTCCTTCTTGCTGACTTCGAAATGCTGGTCGGCCAGCGCGCCGACTTGCGGCAGATGTGTCACGCAAAGCACCTGGGCATTTTTGGCCAGCGTCTTGAGTTGACGTCCGACCAGTTCCGCGACCCGTCCGCTGATGCCGGCGTCCACTTCGTCGAACACCATGACCGGCGTGCCCGTGCCACCATGGGCCAGCACTTCGATGGCGAGCGCCAGACGCGAGAGTTCACCGCCGGAGGCCACCTGTGCGATGGGGCGCAATGCCTGACCCTTGTTGGTGGTGACCTCGAAGCGCACGGTCTCGGCGCCGCTGGCGGGGCAGTCACCCGCGTCGGCGGGGGCCAGCGTTACGCCAAATTCGGCGTGCGGCATGCCGAGCGCCCGCACGGCTTCAGTGATGGCCTTGGCAAAGCGTGGCGCACCCGAACCCCGTTTTTTGGAAAGTGCCTGGGCCGCTGTGTTCCAGTTGCCTGTGGCCGCTGTGGCCGCTTTTTCCAACGTTTCCAGGCGTTCCTCACTGTTGTCGATGCCGTCCAGTTCCCCGGCAAAGGTTTCGCGTTGCCGATGCAGATTCGCCGGCTCCACACCATGCTTGCGCGCCAGGCTCTGGTAGCGCGCGATACGTTCGTTCAGCGCATCGAGTTGCTGCGGATCGTCCTCGCTTTCGCCAATGCGTTGCACGGTTTGCGCGGCTTCCGCTGCCAGCGCCTCGGCCTGGGCCAGAAGCTCGGCAGTTTCACCCAGGCCAGCGGCCTCCGGCAGTTGTGCGAGCGCCTCGTGGGCCCGGGCCAATGCGTCGAGCGCCGTATGTTCGCCGTCTTCGAGCGCATCGAGCGCCACGCCGATGGCCGCGGCGATCTGTTCGCGGTGACGCAGTTGTTCGTATTGCACGAACAGGGCTTCGTACTCGCCTTCGCGCGGGCCGAACGTATCCAGTTCCTGTAATTGAAAGCGCAGAAATTCGATCCGAGCCTCTCGGCCCTGGCCGGATTCGCGGGCCGCATTCAGCGCATTGCGTGCTTCACGTACTGCATGCGCCGCTTGTTGTGTAGCAAGCGCTTCGTCGCCACATCCGGCCCAGGAATCGAACAGCAACCGTTGTTGCTCAGTCTGGGCCAGGGCTAGGTGTTCGTGCTGGCCGTGGATTTCGACCAGCCCTTCGCCGAGTTCGCGTAACACCGTGATCGGCACTGGCACGCCATTGACCCAGGCGCGGCTGCGCCCGTCGGCACCGATCTGGCGGTGGAGCGTGAGTGATTCCTCTTCCGGCAATTCTCGTGCGGCCAGAGTGTCTCTTACCGGTGAACTCGGTGGGATCTCGAATTCGGCGCTGACGCTGGCGCGTTTGGCCCCGGTGCGCACCAACACGGCGCTACCCCGGTCGCCGAGCACCAGACCCAGTGCATCGACCAGCAACGATTTGCCCGCACCGGTTTCGCCGGTGAGTACGCTGAAGCCCGGTTCAAATTCCAACTCGGCCGCTTCGATCACGGCCAGGTCATGGACTTCGAGTCGAATCAGCATTGCGGTGCGCGCCCACCCCAACCGAGTTTTTCCCGCAGGGTCGCAAAGTATTCGTAGCCGGGCGGGTGCAGGAGCAACAATTCGTGCGACGAACGCTCGATGAACACTTCGTCTCCCGCGGCCAGAGAGTAGGTGACCTGGCCGTCGAGCACGGCTTCGGCACTTTCTCCGGAGTCCAGCAAGGGACGCAGACGCAGCGTTCGGTCGGCTGGAATAACCACTGGGCGTTCGCCGAGGCTGTGAGGGCTGATCGGCACCAGGGCGAAGTTCTGCAGTCCGGGCGCGAGTATCGGTCCGCCCGCGGATAGTGCATAGGCCGTCGAGCCCGTGGGCGTGGCGACGATCAATCCGTCGGCGCGGGTGCGGCTGACCCAGGCATCGTCGATCCAGGCTTCGATCTCCAGCAGGCGGCTGCCGTCAAGGCGCTTGATGACCACGTCGTTGCAGGCGTGGCCGATCGGCGTGTCGCCGATCCGGGCCTGCAGCATCAGCCGCCGTTCCAACGTGTAGTCGCCGTGCAGGATGGCGTGCAGGGCCTCTTCCATGCGTGGCGGTGAAATGTCGGCGAGGAATCCGAGTCGGCCAAGATTGATGCCGGTGATCGGTACCGGCGCCCAGTCGATGGCACGGGCGGCGGAGAGCAGCGAGCCGTCGCCGCCGACCACGATCACCAGATCGGTTTCGCGGCTGAAGTCGCCGGGGTTTACTGAACGCGCATTTGGCGCGAGTTCACTCGCACGGGGCTCGATCAGCACCTCGACACCGGCCTTTGTCAGCGCATCAAGTATGGCCGGCATCAGCGTCGCCGTGGTGGGCGCCGCCACCTTGGCGAACAGTCCTACGCGTTGGAACGACACGTCTTTCATGAAATGATCATAGAGGTACCAGCTCTATTATTGCGTATGAATGCAGCCGCGCCCGCACTTTTTATTGATGGCGCTGAAATTGGCGGCCGCCGAACAGGTTGTCGAAGCGGGATTTTTCGTCCTGTGGCGTGTTTTGTTCGTCGCTCAGTACGGTCAAGCCGCGCTGGACGGCGGGGCGTTCGCCGATGTGTCCGAACCAGTCTTTCACGTGCGGGTATTCGTCGAGGTTCACGCCTTGTTTGGTGTGCGAGCGCAGCCACGGGAAGGTGGCCATGTCGGCGATGGTGTAGGTGTCTCCCGCGACGTATTCGTGGTGTGCGAGTTGGCCGTCGAGTACACCATAGAGTCGGTTCGCTTCGCTCGTGTAGCGTTCGATGCCGTAGCTGATGCGTTCCGGTGCGTAGCCGCGGAAGTGGTGTGCCTGGCCGAGCATGGGGCCGATATGGCCCATCTGGAACATCAGCCACTGCAGGCAGGCATAGTGCGCGCGCGTTTCCTCGGGCAGCCATTGCCCAGCCTTTTCTGCCAGGTAGATCAGAATGGCGCCGGATTCGGCCAGCGCCAGCGGTGCGCCGCCCGGACCGTCCTGGTCGACAATGGCCGGAATCTTGTTGTTGGGGCTGATTTTGAGGAATGCGGGCTCGAATTGGTCACCGGCGCCGATATCGACCGGACGCACCCGGTATTCCAGGCCGGTCTCCTCAAGCATGATGTGAACCTTGTGTCCGTTGGGTGTGGCCCAGGTATAGACGTCTATCATCGGTAGAACTCCAGAGTCGTGTACGCTTCCATGTTCTCACATGGGGTTTACTGGCGTGGGATAATAGCGATGTCTCGAATTTCCACCGAGTGCATGAAACGTCTTTCCGATATCCCGATTCAGAGCGGGGATAAATTCACCACGCCACAGGGCTTTACCGCGATCAAGAACGGCATGAAGACCCATACCGCGAAGGTGGTGGCGCAACCCGAGCCGCATCAGCGCAAACCGGACTGGCTGCGGGCGAAAATTCCTGCCGGCGCGGGCTACGAGGCGACCCGGCGCAATGTGCGTGAGCACCGATTGTCCACGGTGTGCGAAGAGTCCATGTGCCCGAATATCGGCGAGTGCTGGAACCACGGCACCGCCACGATCATGATCATGGGTTCGGTGTGCACCCGCGCGTGCAAATTCTGCGCCGTCGATACGGGCAACCCGCGCGGTTGGCTCGATCCCGACGAACCGACACATGCGGCCGATTCCGTACGCCTGATGGGGCTCAAGTACGTGGTCATCACCTCGGTGGATCGCGACGATCTGGACGATGGTGGCGCGGCACATTACGCCGCCTGCGTGCGCGAGATTCGCAAGGTCAATCCAGAGACGGCAGTTGAGGCGCTGACCCCCGATTTCAGCGGCAATACCGAGCATGTTGCCACTGTGGTGGACTCCGGCCTGCAGGTATACGCTCAGAACCTGGAGACCGTGGAACGGCTGACGCATGTGGTGCGCGATCGCCGTGCCGGCTATCGCCAGACGCTGGATGTGCTCGCCTTCGCCAAGCGCCATCGTCCCGATGTATTGACCAAGACCAGCCTGATGCTGGGCCTCGGCGAGACCGACGAGGAAATAGCCCAAGCGCTCGACGATTGCCGCGCCGCCGGGGTCGATATCGTGACCTTCGGCCAGTATTTGCGTCCGACGAAAAACCATTTGCCCGTCGTGCGTTTCGTGCCGCCGGCGGATTTCGCGCGCTACCGTGAGTGGGGGCTGGAGCGCGGCTTCATGGAAGTGGTGTCGGGGCCGCTGGTGCGCTCGAGCTACCGGGCCGATCGCGTATTCGACCGTAATAACGCCGGATTATCCAACTCCTGAAAGTTGACTCGATTCACTGTAAGCTGTAGCCGGAACCTGGTTTTCCAATAGGCGTACGGGGTTTGATGATGAAGATGGGGCTGGTGGTCGATTCAGCGTGCGATCTGCCGCTGTCGTTTCTGCGTGAGCAGAACATTGAAATCATGCCGATCACCCTGCGCTTCGGCGAGAGCCGCTACGTGGACAGACGCGACCCCGATGCTACTCTCCGATTTTACGATCAGCTCATTCCCGAACATGGTCTGCACGCGGCAACCGAACCGTTTTCGGTCGAAGAGATTCGCGACCTGTTTCTCGACCGGCTGGTGACCCGCTTCGACCGAGTGCTGGTGATATCTATCGCGAGCAGCCGCAGCGAAATTTTCAATAATGCGACCAGGGCTTCATTCGCGATTTTGAAAGGCTACCGTGAGCGCCGTGAAACCGCCGGTCTGGAAGGCAACTTCATGCTGCGCGTGCTCGATTCCGGGCAGGTGTTTACGGGTGAGGGCGTGCTGGTGCTTGCGTTGCTGCATTGGTTGCATAAAAATCCGGAGGCGCGCCTGGATGCGTTGCAAGGTTATGCGGAGGACTTCAAGCGCCACGTTTTTGCTTACGCCGTACCGCAGGATCTGTTTTATCTTCGCGCCCGGGCGCGGCAGCGTGGGGATCGCAGTGTAGGCTGGCTGCAGTTCCAGTTGGGTTCGAAGCTCGATATCAAGCCGATTGTGGAAGCGCATCAAGGTGACACTCATCCCATTGCCAAAGTGCGCCACTTCGAGACCGCCGTGGATCAGATAATGACGCGGGCCATTGAACGTATCGCCGGGAAACGGCTCCTGACTCCTTTCGTCGTGCTCAGTTATGCCGGGCACATGAAGGAAATTCACAAAATACCCACTTACCAGCGGCTCAAGGTGCGGGCCCAGGAGGCGGGTGTCGTTTTGGTTGAATCGCCGATGAGCACCACCGCCGGCATTTATCTGGGTCCCGGTGCCTTTTCACTCGGTTACGCAGCCGACGGTTGAACACCATGCGCGCGATGATGTTGGAGCGGGACAGTGGTCGTCTCGAACTCTGTGAATTGCCGCGACCCGAACCGCGAGCGGATGAAATTCTTCTCAAGGTGCGGGCCTGCGGTGTGTGCCGCACCGATCTGCATATTGTCGATGGCGAACTGACGCCGCCAGCATGGCCGGTCATTCCAGGCCACGAGGTAGTGGGTGAGGTCATGGCGCTGGGGCAGGCCGTACGCGGCTTTGAGGTGGGTGATGTCGCTGGCTTGGCATGGTTGGCGGGAACGTGCGGGACATGTGAATACTGCCGACGTGGAGAAGAAAATCTCTGCCCCAACGCCGAGTTCACTGGCTTCAGCCGCTTCGGTGGTTATGCCGACTATGTGACGGCACGGGCCGATTTCGCCTACAAGTTGCCGCTAGAAGCCGATGCCGTCGCTGTGGCGCCCTTGCTGTGTGCCGGCCTGATCGGCTACCGCACCTGGCGCAAGGCGGGCCCGGCGGAGAGCATCGGGCTTTACGGATTCGGCGCAGCGGCAC
>JBOHZI010000089.1:0-8452 GCA_050738295.1 Gammaproteobacteria bacterium | reverse complement strand
CGCAACAGCCGACCACGCAAGGCATCGACGTCACGCATCAGCCGGTGACGAACGTCGAACTGGCGGACACGTTCCAGCCGCCCGAGGAACCGGCGACGAAGGGTATTCACGTTCAGGACGTACCACAGCAGACCTTGACCGATAAAGGTGTGGTTGCGACGCCTGAACCTCAGACGGCGGCGACGTTTCCGACCCCGCATCAGGCGCGGCTGGCTGAGTTTGCGGCCAAGGCCAAGCAGCAGGGCTTAAGCGATGCGCAAACAGCTGCGCTCGCCCCGAAAGATGTGCGCGATCCCGTGACCGGATTCTATGGCCCCAGCGACCGCTTGCCAACCATCCAGCGCGCCCAGGACTTCGTGAAGCAGACCGGACAGCCGGGCGTATACGTTGAAGCCGACATCAAGAATCTGGGCGGCGTGAACGCCAGTCTCGGCCACACCGAGGCCAATACCAGGATTTACACCCCGTATGCGAAGCTGTTCCAGCAGAATCTTGAGGCGACGGGAGGGCGCGTCATTCCGTTCAAGCACGGCGGCGACGAAGTGTCTGCCGTCGTCGTCGGAGCCGATCCGAAGGATGTGCAGGCCGCGCTCACAAAAACCGAACAGCAGGCACATGCCTTGGGCCTGAAAGCCGGACTCGGCGATCTCCCGCATCCGAAATACGCTGGCGTTACTGGCGTCGGCATGTACACGGGCATGGCTGAAATCCATCCCGATACCCCTGTTGAGGGCATTCCAAAACAGGTAGATACTGACATTGAAAAGATCAAAGGACAGAGCCATGTCAACCGAAGCCCGTCTACAGCGCCTGGGGCTGTCGCATCTGGCGAACAACCCGTCGGCGCTCCAGCAAGCGCTGGACGAGAGAATAGCCAAGTCCAGCCGGACACCGGCGGAACTGGCGCACCTGAACCACCGGCTGCCGGAGAGGCCGCCCTCGAACGTGGTGCCGATCAGGAAGTAGTCGGCGGAGGCAAACTCTCACGTCGAATCATGCGCACTCCCTACCGGAGTGACAATGATTTCGTTGTGCCGGAACACCCCGAATTCGATCACAACACCACGGGCGATCTGGCGCAGATGCCGGACGCCGTCAAGAAAAGCGGCATCGAACCGCTGCCGATCCGGCTCCATGTCGGGCGCGCAGTGGACGTGCACCGTGGTTTTGGCATCGAGCACATCGCCGACAACATCAATCGCGATCCCCGCCGTGAACCACCAGCTGTGACCGGCAACCGCGCCGAAGACATCAACCAGCACATCACCAACATCGCGCGGTCTTTCAACGAGATCTATCAGGACGGCAAGCGCTATGTGTTGCGCTCGAGTCGACACCGCGAAGCGCTGGTGGTGGAACCGCGCGTCGCCCGGGACGGGAGTGAGTACTACTCGATTGTGAGTTCATTGCCGGCGTCGGATGTACGCCGTTTCGGACGCCCTGTCTGGACTGGCCGGAGACCTATGGAGGCGTTGCCTCCAACTACCGCTACGGAACCTGGGGCAGGCCAAGAAGGCGGCACACCAGGGCTTGCGGCTCCAGTCGACGCGGTGCGGGACCGCGGAGCCCCCGGGGACTTGGCACCTGACACAGAACCCACGTCAGGCCGTCAATCTCTTGGGGTACAAACAGAACACTATGATCTTCCCCCTGAACTCGACCGCAGTCAAGGGGGCAAGAAAAGCGTTGGTGATGGCGGTTCCCACACCGTCAACAGCCTGCGTGTCGCGCTCCAGAAGGGCTTGGGCCGTTCCAAATTCGACCGGCTGGAACAGGCCGGGGTGATGCGACTGCATGATCACAGCACCGACATCCCTTACCAGGAAGGCGATAAGCCCTCCGAAGGCCAGGGCCTGGGCGCGGTGCAAGCGTATTGGGACGGCCACACCATGCACCTCGCCGCGGACGGTATCGCGCCCGGCGATGAAATACCGGTCTCGATCCATGAAGCCATCCACAAGCTGCAGGAAGACCCGCGTGTTCGCGACGATCTCCGCCAGCAGTTCAAGCGGCTGGTGATGCAGCGTGACCCCGCGGCCATGCGTGCGGTCATGCGCATCCCCGACGACACCCCGGAATCGCAGTACCACGACGAAGGCATTGCCTATCTCGGCGAGGAAGTCGCCAAGACCCAGGCCGCGGAACGGGCGAAGACGTTCTCGAAAGCAGCGCTTGATCTCGTGCGTCAGTACTACCACGCCCTGCGTGCACGCTTCTACGCATCGCCGTTCTACCGGGTGGCGGAGAAGGCCGGCGTCAAGCTGGAGCTGTCACCACAGGACATCGCGGCGCTGGGACGGCATGAACTTAATCGCTCCGCAGGCGGCGGCAATCCCTTTGGCTTCAAACCCAGCGAACCCCCGTCACGGCGCCCGGGTGAGTCGCAAGCCGACTACGCACAGCGGCTGTTGGGTCAGGACAAGGGCCAGATCAAGGCCGCGATGGACTTGGCGCATCAGCAGCAGAAGATCGGGCGCGCGAACTTCAAGGCCATGCTGGCAAACCGGGCGCGGGCGATGGACACCGCGGAATCTGCGTTTCATGCCGCGAGTGCGCATTTCGACCGCATCGGTGACGCCGACAGCCTGCGCGCCATCGACCAGTGGGAGAACAATCGCCCGGTCACGGATCCGGTGGCGCGGACGTTCTTCCAGCACATGGACAGCGCCTTCGCGCAGCGCATCGCCCGCATCCACGAACTCGCGCCGGATGCCATGCAGCACCTGATCGAGAACTACTTCCCGCACCTCTGGGAGGACTCCGGCAAAGCCGCGAAGTGGTACCAGAGCCAGCTCGCGAAACGGCCGCTCGAAGGCAACAAGGCGTTCCTGAAACAGCGTACCTGGGCGACCGTCAAGGACGGCATGGACTCGGGACTCAAGCCGGTCTCGACCAACCCCGTGGATCTCGCGCTGGCGAAACTCGGGCAGATGGACAAATTCATCACGCTCCACGAATTGAGCAAGGACCTTGACGATCGCGGCTGGCTCCAGACCATGCGCGCCGGTGAACGCGTCCCCGATGGCTACGGCAAGATCGAGGATCCAGCGTTCCAGATCGCGGGCGGCTTGCAGGGTTACAAGGCCGCGCCGGAGTTGATCGCCAAAGACATCAATCGCTACCTGCAGCCCGGGCTCACCCGCTTCAAGGCCTTCCGTGCGTTCCGGTATGCACAGAACGCGCTGCTGGCGGCCCGGCTCGGCTTTTCGGCGTTCCATGCCGGCTTCACCACGTTTGACACGGCGGCCTCGCATTTCGGCGTGGCGTTCCAGTCCGCGCTCGATGGCGATCTCGGCACGGCGGCGAAGATGCTGACGAAGACACTGGTGTCGCCGCTGGTGTCGCCGTTCGAGGGCGCACACGCCTTCAACCAGTTCTACGGCAAGACCGCAGCCGACGCCGATACCGCGGCGGTCCTGCATGCGCTCGAGGTTGGAGGCGCACGTGGTCGCATGAACGATGCCACGGCTCACATGGGCGCCTACGAGAACCTTGGCCGCGCACTCCGCAAAAGCGACCTCAAGGGCACGGCGTTGCACATGCTGCCGGGCGTGCTCGAGGGCGTGCAGCGCTGGATCACGCACTACCTGGTGCCCTACCAGAAGATGGCGGCGCGCACCATGCTCATGAAATTCGAGCTGGATCGGTATGCCGAAGACCTCGGCAAGGAAAAGGGCGACTACGCCGGCATCGTCGATGCCATGCACCCCGACGCCTTGAAACAGATCGCGGGCAAAGTGGTGCGTGACGTCGATGATCGGTTGGGTCAGCTCACTTACGATAACCTGATCATTGATTCTCCGTGGATGTCGCGCGTCGTCAAGGACGTGGCGCAGGCCACCATCCAGAGCGTGGGCTGGAATATCGGCAGTGCGCGCACGATCTTGGGCGGCATTTACGACGTCAAACATTTATTTAATCCCGAAAAGTTACTTGGACCCTTAGACAAAGCTGGCAAGATTACAGATGTGCGATTACGCCGTGTCAGCGGACGTTTGGCGTATTTCGTTGGGTTTCACGTTGCAATGGCTGTGGTCAATAGTACGCTTCAATACTTATGGACTGGACAGCCGCCGCAATCTATCAAGGATCTCTATGCACCCTGGACTGGGCGTTATAATCCAGATGGTTCTAAAGAACGGTTTTGGATGCCTACCTATTTCAAGGATGAATATGGATTAGGTACGCATCCGCTCGAAACCATCGAGCACAAGTTGCACCCGTCGTGGTCGATCGCGTCGGAACTGTTGACCAACAAAGACTTCTACGGCACCGAGATCCATAACCCCGACGACCCCTGGACGATTCAGGCCAAGCAGATCGCGGACTATCTCGTCAAAACCCCGGAACCGTATGCGCTCGAAAACGAGCAGCGTGTCGCTGCCGCGGGCGGCGGCACGGGCGCCAAAGTCGCGCCGTTCTTTGGCGTGACGCCGGCACCGGCCGACATCGCGCGCACGAAGTTTCAGTCCTTCGTGGCGCAGAACGGCACCCGCGGCTTCGATGGCTTCACGCGCACACCGGAAGAGGCCGAGGCCGCTCAACGTGTGCACGCCGCCGAAGACGCGATGCGCACGGGTCAGGAACCGGATTACACCGGCATGGACGAGCACGACCGCATCCGCGCCGAACGCGACGGCCGCGTGCCAAAACCTGAACTCTCATTCATGCGCATGGGTCTCGAAGACAAGCTCCGGGCCTGGGATATGGCGACGGCAGCGGAACGCGGCCACTATCACCTCAAGGAACACATCTTTACCGCAGGGCTCAAACACGAGCTGGAGAACCTGCCGCCGAATGATCGCGAGGCCGTCGTCAAACAGCTGAGGGCGATGCCGTGAGCCGCGTGCCATTGGGTAAGGGCATGCGCGTGGCCGTGGTCAGGAACGGCAACAACGACTCCACGACGTTCGCGGAATTACAGGCGCTGATTGCCGCAAAAGCCGATCTGTCGTCGCTGCAATACATCAACGGCGTCCCGATCGGCAAGATCATCAACGCCAACGGCACCCTGAACCCGGCCGCCATCGCACAGATCTATCAGTCGTTCCTGTCGGAGTCGCGCAAGAACCGGGTACCGGACAGCGACATCAAGTTCCAGTCCACGTACTGGACGTTGAGCGGGCTCGCGATCACAGCCGCCGCAAGCCCCATCGGCGGCAACGCCTTCACGTTCACGGGGACGGGCGCGGCATCCGGCAACAAATCGACCTTGAGCGACATCATCGACGTCACGCCCGGCGAGACCGTGTGTGTGTCCGGCTACATCGACGCCACGCATTGCACGGTCAATGCACCGTTCTGGGCGATTTACAGCACCGACGGGCTCACGCAGTATGCGGCCGCCTCCGGCGTCCTTGGTAAAGCGCAGCGCGTGAGCAAAAAATGGGTCGTGTCCGCGGGCGTTACTCAGGTTATTGTCGTCGCCGCCACCAACAACGCCACGGTTGCGAACGCGACAAAGGCGATATTCAGCGAACCCCAGTTTGAATCCGGCGATCAGGCGTCGTCGTATATGCCGAACCTGGCCAATGACGGTACCGGATATTTGAAAGCGGGGGCGACTCAGATAGACCTTGCTACCCCACTGGTGCTGAACAAAACCGCCAACAACATCAGCTACACAGCGGGTGGCACCGTAGATAGCCTGATGCCAGCCGAAGCCAACGCAGCTGCCGCACTTCAAGGTTTGACCAATATCATTCCGCAGCCAGCGCCTAATTCGTCCAATGCCATCACGGGTTGGGTAGCAGCCACGGCCACCTTAACAAGCAGTATGTATTCTACAAACACATATGCGCCAGTGATGGGTTATTTCCATCTAGTACTCACTACGGCCGGAGCTGATGTATGGGCCTCGCGCAATGGAATCCCGATTGAGTTTACTGCCAGCGGCGGCGACAAGCTGTATGCCGAGGCAGAGCTGGACGTTGATACTGGTATAACAATCGAATTATTTGCAAGCGTGCTGCATGCGGATGGTTCCATATCGAGTTATGTATTTTTTAATGATAGCACTGTTACTGCGTGGAATCTGAACATCGGCACTGTGACGCTTCCAAATGATTGCGTCAGCTATAGATTAGGTTTTTATATAAGCGGAACACCTGGAAACTCTGGAAGTTTCACTAATGTCGTCGTCGCGCATCAGTCGCGCGGATTGACTGAGTCGCTGAGTGGCGTCCAACTTGGAGGACAACTCAACAACGTAGCCCTGAATGGAGGCGGCTATGCAACCAGTCGCTGGACGGGAGCCAGCATGTCAGGGAATGGGCACTGCACAGTGGCGAGCGGAACGTTATATCTAGGGGGCGATTCCGTCAGTTACAACAGCGCCACTTCCGGCGCATTGAGCAACGGCACGACGTATCACATGTACTATCAGGATGCTGCCTATGCAGGCGGAACAAAAACGCCTTTGGCTACAACCAGTCTTGCCACACTGATAGCAAGCAACGCAAATGTTTATATCGGCGATTTCACACCCTCGACGGGGGGCGGAAGTGGCGTAAATCACAACTGTGTTACGCCACGCATGTTCCTTCGTCCTCAAGTTCCGGCCCGTATCGCGCGCTCCGCGATCAAGATAGATACCGCAGACGGCTATAAACTTACCGGCGTTGGCAAGATATTGAACGCACGGATAGCGAGCGGTCCCGCATTGAAATTGACTGCAAGCGATGGGGCTATTCTGGAGTGTGGTGTTGATACGCCCTTCACGATGCCGGATGGCTCCAGCAAATTAGCTTCTGATTTAGTGGTCGGTGATCACGTCCTGACTGACACAGGCGATTGCACATTGACGGAAATCACAGACATTGGTTCGCAGCAGCTTGTATATATCAGCGCTGGTGGGTGCAGTTATGCCGCTGGTGCCGATGCTGCGAAGCGCATCTATTCACACAATACGTTGAAGCCTTGAGGCATTTATGTACACAAAATTCGCTATTCCAAATCTCAATGCCGGCGAGCAAGGTTACCAGCTGGATAGTGGGGAATATATCGCAGCACAAGCCATTGTCACTCGTGACACTGTGCATCATTTGTTGTCCTGTGTGGTGAAAGCCAGACTCGTGGATGGCGAAGGCACCCCGGTCAAAGACGGCAATGGCGAGGCGGTAAGCACTGCGCATACTTATGCGATCCCACCCGCCTATCTGGCAGATGTCGGCGGCGTGGCGGGATTGGTAAAACAGACGCTGGATATTGTCCTGGGTGAGCCTGATGCGATTGCGGAGGCTGATGACAATATCCGCCACGCGATTACAGCAACAACGGCGGCGGCGCCTTTCGATCTTTCGACGCTGGGATAAAGCCGCCCTTGCGAGCGGCTCTTTCGTCCTTAGTTACTGACCAAGACCGGCCCCTGAATGGGAGCGTTTGCGATACCCGTCACTGTCGGGTCATTCTGGATGGCAATGTAACCGCTTACATCCCCGGCAGCATTGGTGCAACTGTTGGCGCCGGGATTCCAGTTTGATTGCATGGGCACGAATTGCAGCGCCGAGTTTGCCGGGATATACCAGTAATACGCCGAGTTCAGGGCGTCTGACTGCGTAAATCCATCGTTGGGATTCAGGCCAAAAACAATACCACCCGTGATTGCTGTCGCCGGAATATTGCTGACATACGCGGTGCCGGTGCAGTTTGTTCCATCGAAATAGACGGCAGTATTCAGTGGCTGCAAATACGCATTGTCGCTGGCAGATGCGGCCCCGCTGATGTTGAAATAATATCCGCTGCATGAGACGCCAGAGACAACATCGCTCTGCATGGGATCGCTACTCGTAGGCCGCCCTGTCAATGTCCAAGTGCACGGACTGGGTAAAGCAGCTTTAGTGATAGCCGTATTGCTACCGCCCACTGATTCAGTGCTGCGCCGCATCACCTTAACGGTTGGCGCATTCGGTGCGCGAATGAAGACAGCCGCGCTTGATGCCTTGAGGCTCGCGATCGTCGCTTCGTCCGTCGCGAGTTCCGTTTTCAGCGATGTGAATGCTGATGCCGTGGACAGGAACGAATCGAATGTAGCCTGGGTGAGCGTACTGCCGGCGATGGAATTGCTGGAGCCGCAGGCGTTGACGAAGACGCCGATGGCCGCCAGCAGCATGCCGGCGACGATGTAATTAAGGGTCCGTTTCATGACTGATTCTCCTTTGAAGGTGAATTCAGTCTAGTACAGATTTCCCATGTAATCGGCGCCAGCCGTGATCTCGCCCTGCGACACTTTTGCGACAGTGACAGCGAGACGCAGCGGGTAACAGGTTGATTCTATGGGGCTTTGATTTGTTGGCATTGTTTCAAAACAAAGGCCGCAAAAGCGGCCTAAGTCATTGATTTAACTGGTGGGCGATACTGGGATTGAACCAGTGACCCCTGCCGTGTGAAGGCAGTGCTCTCCCGCTGAGCTAATCGCCCCGTCAGGGAGCGCAGATTTTACGGACCACGCTGC
>JBOHZI010000088.1:0-8504 GCA_050738295.1 Gammaproteobacteria bacterium | reverse complement strand
CAGTTCGCTAGCGTTGCGGCGCACATAGGTGGTGAGATAGTCGAACGCCAGATTGTCGGCCAACTGATAGTTGCCCTGACTGAAAACATACCACTGCTCCTGCGGAGTCTGAATGTAGCTATCAGCCTGATCGTTGTAGCGATCGTCGTTGGTAAAAGGGTGAGCAGCCGAGGCCGGTACAAAAGGGCCGGCAAGATCGCATGAGTAAGCAAAACCGCCCTGCCCCGAACCGCACTTCCCAGCGTAATTACCCGGGTTGTCGGTCAGCAATTGCAGATTACCGCCCGGGGTGGCCGTACTCCCTAGCTGATCGCCGAATCCGGCGAGCGGATAGCGGGAAATCGTGCGCTGTCCGGCGAAAACCGGATCTTGCTGAAGATAACCGAAACCGGCCATCACGTTACCGCGGTCACTCGAAGCACCGAGCATTGCGTGAACATCGTAGGTTTTGCCATCATAACCACCACCGTCGCTGTGCGCATCATAGCCACCGTCGTACAGTCCCACCTGGGCGCCGTTGAAGTTCTTGACGGTGATGATGTTGACCACACCGGCGATGCCGCTTGCCCCGTAGATCGGTGATGGGCCGTCAAGCAGCACTTCGACTCGATCCACCAGCGAAATCGGAATGGTGGACAAATCCACCGGTCCGAACAAGGTCGGCAGCCAGCGTTGTCCGTTCACCAGCACCAGCACGCGACCGGAACCGAGATTGTGGAGATCGACGAAACTGCGGCCGGTGCCCTGGGTGTTGAAGTGCGAGTTCTGAGCAGCCCCGGTAAATGTGAGCAGATTAAGCAGATCGCTCACGCTGGTGACACCACGTTCGAGAATTTCACGGTGTGGCACGACCACGACCGTGCCGCCGGCTGCCACATCGTTCACCTTCAATAGCGAAGCTTGCACACTGATCGGACTGAGCTGGACGCTAGTCGCGGACGGCGGGGATTTTTCGCGAGCATACCCCGACTGTGCAGCAAACGCATAAAAAGGAACAAGAAAAGACGCTGCCCCAGCCGCAGTGAGCAGCCATAGCCCCTTCCGCATCACACCCTCCCATGTTAAAAACCGTAAACGGGGGCTACTACATTACAGTTTTGTAATTTTGTCAAGCCTCGAGATTACCCAAGGTAGCGGTCGCAGTGGCCGACTTGTACCCAGGCTCGGTCTGACGGGGTTGCGCCGCAGATTACTTGCGTCTTAACAACCGCGGCGACAGCAAGGTGACCCCCAAGCCAACCACCACGCAAACGATGCCCGCAATCAAAAACCACATCGCATTATCGGTCGCATTACCGGTAAAGACGCGACTTACGTGCGACGCGGTGGAGTGGTATGCGTTGTAGGCAAAAACCAGCAGAACAATACCTGCGGCGAGAATGGCCAATCCGATGATTTTTTTAAGCACTGATAATGTCCTCCTTCAATTATGTGTTCTTCAGTAGCTGGCGTACCAGCACAGTCATAAAGATAATCAACCAACTTGTGTTAATAGTCAAGATTTGAAGCCTGACCCGGACCAGGCTCTATTCGTCCCTGTAGATTTTGACCACGAGCTTGCCGTCGGTACCGATCCAGCCACGGTACATGCCGGGCGTGTTGAACGGCGTCACGACATCGCCCTTCGCGTCAAGGGCGATCACGCCGCCGGTATTCTCACCGCCGAGTTTCACCAGCCGCTTGTTGACCATGGTATCGGCCGCCTTCTTGAGCGACCAGCCCTTCATTTCCATCAAATCGGAAATCGACTTGGTTAAGTTCAATCGCATGTAAAACTCACCAACCCCGGTGCCCGAAGCGCCACACGTAGCATCATCGGCATAGGTGCCGGCACCGATGGTGGGCGAGTCGCCCACGCGCCCGTCGAGCATGTTGGTGAGTCCGCCGGTGGAGGTGCCGGCCGCAATGTGACCGCTGCGATCGAGCGCCACCGCGCCCACCGTACCGTAGGCCCAGCCGCGCTTGCCGGCAATGCGCTCGGGCGCGCCCGCCGAGGCGGCATCGAGATTTTCCAGGCCCTTGATGTGAGCCTGCCAGCGGCGCTCGGTATAGAACCAGCCAGCCGGCGTGAACTTGAAGCCGTGCGCCCACGCAAAATCCTCTGCACCGCGCCCCACGAGCATCACGTGCGGACTTTCGGTCATAACCGCACGGGCGAGCTTGATGGGGTGAGCGATGTGTTCGACGGCACCCACGGCTCCGGCATTAAGCGTGGCCCCATCCATAATCGAGGCGTCCAACTGGTTCACCCCACCGCGCGTGAACACCGCGCCACGTCCAGCGTTGAACAAAGGCGAATCTTCCAGAATCTCGACTGCAGCCTGTACCGCATCGATGGCGTGTCCGTCTTTTTCGAGCACGGCATAACCCGCTTCGAGCACTTCGGTCAATTTGGCACGGTAGGCCTTGTCCTGCTCGGGCGTCATGTCGCCACGCTCGATGGTGCCCGCACCGCCGTGGATCACAATCGCAATGGGCTGTTGAGACATGGGAGTTCCTTCGCCTACGTGAAGGCGAAGAGCACGATGAGCAGGAGAATACCGAAAATCGCGGCCAGAAAGGCGAAGGCCGGCGCGAGGTAGGGGCCATGGTGATCAGGCGACCCGTGCACACGCCGATAAGCGAGAGCGTAGATCAAAAAACGGAGGCCGGTAGTAATAGCGACAAGTACGCCGAAGACCACCAGCGCGGCACCCCCCCAGTGCGAAAGCGTATCCACGTTCAAGTGCGCATAGGAGTAATGCATCGGCGCCTTGCGCAGCAGCAGATCGAAGCGGTCAATGGCAATACCAAACACCATCAGCGATAGCGCTGTGCGCACCCACGTCGACAAGGTTCGCTCGGTATTCTGGTAGCAACGTTCGGCCGATTGCTCCGTGCGTTGGGCCGACATCGCGACCATCCGCTTCATGAGCACAATCTGCTCGGGTTCGGTGTCGTTTTTATCTCCGGTGCTATCTGTCACGCCACACCTCGGTTTTACGTTTGTTCAGTATTTCAGCATACGCCCTCGGCGCTATTCCCCGGCGAGCGTCATCTCTCCGATCAGAATCGAGCCGGTGCGAATGCTGCCGCGCGTGTCCGTGTCGGCGCCGATGGTCACGATCCCGGCGAGCATGTCCTTTAGGTTGCCTGCAATCGTCACTTCCTCGACCGCCTGCCCGATTTGGCCGTTTTCCACCCAGAACCCGGCCGCACCGCGCGAGTAATCGCCGGTCACGGGATTTACGCCCTGGCCGATCAACTCGGTCACGTAAAAACCCGTGCCCAGCGCGGCGAACGGTGCATCCGGCTGCTCGCCTCCGGGCTCGACATCCAGGTTGGAGATGCCGCCCGCATTGCCGGTGGTCTCCAGGCCGAGACGGCGAGCGGAATAACTGCTGAGCAGATAGCCGGTGAGCACACCGCGCTCAATCAACGCGCGTTCGGCGGTTGCCACACCCTCATCGTCGAACGCCCGGCTGCCGGCGGCGCGCGCCAGATGCGGTCGTTCGACAATTGATGTCCATTCCGGCAACACTTTTTGGCCCGCCGCTTCCAGCAGGAATGAGGCTCGCATGTACTGCGCCCGCCCCGCCACAGCGCTGAGCAGATGCCCGATGAGGCTCTTCGCCACCTCGGGTGCGAACAGGATGGGCGTTTTGCGGGTGGCCAACGGCCGCGCGCCGAGGCGGGCCAGCGCACGCCGCGCCGCCTCACGGCCAATGCCTGCGGCGTCTTCGAGATCGGCGGCGGCGCGAGCGCTGCTATACCAGTAATCGCGCTGCATACCACCATTTTCTCCAGCCACGAGAACGCACGCCACGTCGTGATGCGTGCCCTCGTGCACGCCGACAAACCCGTGCGTATTCGCGTACACGCCAAGGCCGCGGCCACTGTCCACCGTGGCGCCTTCGGAATTAACGATACGCGCGTCGGCGTCGCGCCCCGCCGTCTCGCAGGTCCGGGCGAGTTCGATCGCGGCTTCGGGCGTGAGCGCCCAAGGATGAGTAAGATCGAGATCGGGGAATGAGGTCGCCATGCGCTCCTCCGGCGCGAGGCCGGCATACGGATCCTCCGCCGTGTAGCGCGCAATATCGGCCGCCGCAGTCACCGTCTGGCGAATCGCCTCGGCGTCGAAATCCGAGGTGGTGGCACTGCCCTTGTGCTGGCCGAAGTAAAGCGTGATGCCGAGACTGCGGTCGCGCTGGCGCTCCACCGTCTCGACCTCGCCCAGGCGCACCGTGACCGACAGGCCGCTGTCCACCGCCACTTCCACCTCGGCGGCGGTCGCACCCTGGTCGCGTGCCGCAGCCAGCGTTTCGGCGGCACACGCCTTGAGCCGTTCGGCGTCGAAAAAATCGTGTTCTTTATCCATGGCGACACATTGTATCTTTCGCCCGCCGGGCCAAACAGGTAAAATGTCTTTTTAGCGGCTATAGACTTACTTGATGCCCGAGCTCGTACTGCTCCGTCACGGCCAAAGCACGTGGAATCTGGAAAAGCGCTTCACCGGCTGGACCGACGTGGATCTGACCGCGCAGGGCGAAAAAGAAGCACACGTGGCAGGGCGTCTGCTGAGCGAAGGCGGCTTCGACTTCGACCGCTGCCACACCTCGCTCCTCACCCGCGCCATCCGCACGCTGTGGATCGCTCTCGACGAACTCGACCGGCGCTGGCTGCCCGTCACCAAGGATTGGCGCTTGAACGAGCGCCACTACGGCGACCTGCAAGGCAAAAGCAAAGTCGAAATGACCGAAAAGCACGGCGAGGAACAGGTTCACGCCTGGCGCCGTGGTTACGCGGTGCAACCACCGCCGCTGGCCAACGATGATTCGCGTCATCCACGTCTCGATCCGCGTTACCGCAAACTCGACCCGTACACGCTGCCCGCCACCGAATCGCTGGCCGATACCGTCGCCCGCGTTGTGCCCTATTACGAACAGCGCATCGCACCGGCCATCGGCCGCGGCGAGCGCGTGCTCATCGTGGCCCACGGCAACAGCCTGCGCGCCCTGTGCATGCACCTCGACGGGCTGAGCGAAGAGGAAGTCACCGGGCTCAACATCCCCACCGGTATCCCGCTGGTCTACACGCTGAGCGACAAGTTGCAGACCCGCGGTCACCGCTACCTGGGCGACACCGAAGCGGCCGCAAAGGCTGCTGCCGCAGTTGCCTCGGAGACACACAAATGAGCACAGACGCACAAGCGCCCCGCATCGGCATCGTGATGGGTTCGCGCTCGGACTGGGACACCCTGAAAGCCGCGGCCGACCTGCTCGATGAACTGGATATCGCCTACGAGGCGCGTGTGGTTTCGGCGCATCGCACGCCCGACCTCATGTTCGATTACGCCAGCGGGGCCGCCGAACGCGGACTGAAAGCAATCATCGCCGGTGCCGGCGGGGCTGCGCATCTGCCCGGCATGATCGCGGCCAAGACCACGCTGCCCGTGCTCGGCGTACCGGTAAAATCCAAATCGCTCTCGGGGCTGGATTCGCTGCTCTCCATCGTGCAGATGCCAAAGGGCGTGCCTGTGGCCACCTTTGCCATTGGCAGCGCCGGCGCCGCCAATGCCGCACTGTTCGCCGCGGCCCTGCTGGCACTTGAAGACAGCGGCGTGAGTACCCGCCTCAAAGCCTGGCGCGCTCGCCAGACCGACACCGTGCTCGCCCAACCCGACCCGCGCGACGCCCCATGAAGATCGGCGTCCTCGGCGCCGGCCAGCTCGGGCGCATGCTGGCACTCGCCGGCTACCCGCTCGGCGCCCGCTTCACCTTCCTCGACAGCAAGGCCGACGCCCCCGCGGCCCAGGTCGGAGACATGATCGTCGGCAGCTTCGACGACCCGGCGAAAATTGCCGAGTTGGCCAAGCAGGTAGACATACTCACCTTCGATGTGGAAAACATTCCGGCCGACGCCCTGCGCGAAGCCGGCGTCGAACACCTGTGCCGACCCGGCCCGAACGCGCTGGAAACCGGCCAGGACCGACTGCTGGAAAAGCGCTGCTTCGAAGCGCTCGGCATTCCCGTTGCGCCCTACCGAGCTATCGACACCGCGGACGAACTGGCTGGCGCGCTCGACGACCTCGGCCTGCCCGCCGTGCTCAAGAAGCGCCGCCTGGGTTACGACGGCCGCGGGCAGCGCTTCATCCAGCGCAAGGAAGAAGCCGCCGAAGCCTTCGAATATCTGGGCGGCAACGACCTTATCCTGGAAGCCTTCGTGCCCTTCGAGCGCGAAGTCTCCATGCTCGGAGCACGCCGTCCGAATGGCGAAACTATCTTCTACCCGCTCAGCGAAAACCGCCATCACGAAGGCATGCTGCGCCTCTCGCGTGCACCGGCCGCACCCGCCGAACTCGCCGCGCAGGCGCGCGATTACGTGCAACGGTTGCTCGAACACTTCGACTACGCCGGCGTGCTGGCCGTAGAGTTTTTCGTACGCGACGGCACACTGCTCGCCAACGAAACGGCGCCACGGGTGCACAACTCCGGGCACTGGACGATTGAGGGCTGCGTCACCAGCCAGTTCGAAAACCACGTACGTGCCGTGCTCGACCTGCCGCTCGGCGACACCACTGCCACCGGCGAGGCCGCTATGGTCAATCTCATCGGCGACATCCCCGCCACCGCCGATCTGCTCGCCATCCCCGGCCTGCACCTGCACGACTACGGCAAGAGCCCCCGGCCGAACCGCAAGCTCGGCCACGCCACGTTGGTCACCCCCGACGAACAGCGGCTCGCCGCGCCCCTGAAACGGCTGCTCGACCTCGCCTGGCCGGAACACGGCAGGCACGATTGAACCCCGGACGCCCGGCCCTGAACGCTTGCGTTTGCCGCGATGACATCATAAAATGAACGGTTCATCAAAGGGGTTTTGACCCGATATGCCGACAGTTCGAGTACGCGACCACGAACAATTCGATGTAGCGCTGCGCCGTTTCAAGCGCGCCTGTGAAAAGGCGGGTGTCCTTTCGGAGCTGCGTCGCCGCGAGTTTTACGAAAAACCGACGCAGGAGCGCAAGCGCAAGCGTGCCGCTGCCGCCAAGCGTCACATGAAAAAGGTATCGCGCGAGCAATCCCGTCGCCGCCGCCTCTATTGAGGTAATCATGAGCCTTAAAACCCGTCTTGAGACCGACATGAAGCTCGCGCTCAAGGCGCGGGACACCGAGCGCCTGAGTGTACTGCGCATGGCGGTTGCCGCCGTCAAGCAACGCGAAATCGACTCCGGGCACCGCGCAGACGGGCTGGACGAAGGCGAAGCGCTCAGCGTCATCGAACGCATGATCAAGCAACGCCACGAGGCGAGCGAGCAATTCCGCAACGCCGGACGCGAAGAAACCGCAGCAGCCGAAGAAACCGAAGCCAAAATCCTGACTTCCTATCTACCCGAACCCGTCGACGCCGCCACGCTCGATGCCGAAATTCACGACGTGATGCACGAGCTCGGCGCCACCACCCGGCGCGACATGGGCAAAGTCATGGGCGTACTCAAAGCACGCCTTGCCGGCCGCGCCGATATGAGCGAAGTCAGCCGCCGCGTCCGCGACCAACTCACCGACTGATCGCCCTCTGGGAGCGCCGGCATCCTGCCGGCTTTCGTTTTCAAGCCCTCCCGGCGGGGTGACTTTTGTTTCGCCAAAAGTAACCAAAAGCAGCGTGCCGAGCGTTCGCGGCCACAAGGCCTTCGGCCTTGCGCCTGCCCTGCGATGCTCGCCCGCAACGGGCCGGGCGGCACAAGAAGAGCAAATGTAGGAGCGGCGGTCCCCGCCGCGATTTGCTTGAAGCCCAACGCGGCGTCGGGAGATTATTTTGGCGCTGGTGTTGGGCTTCGCGTTCGCTCAGCCCAACCTACCTGCCGATGGTCGTCGAAGCCGGTGCGGTGGCGGCAGGGGTGGGTTTGTATTTCGCGTATTTTTTGAGCAACGCCTGGAAGCGCGGGTCGTGGCGGATCGGGTCCCAGACCGGGTCGAACCACAGCAGCACGGGCGAGTAGCTGTAGCCGATGCCGGGGCTGGTGAGCGCCTTCGCAAGCAGCGGCACGGCGAGGTCGGGGCGGTGGGCCTCGGCGTAGATCTGTGCGTTTAATTCCATCTGCGTCGGGCCGTACTCATGATCATGGGCGCGGGTGATGAGCGCCTGCGAGTGGGTGATCGCGGCCAGGCCCGCCGCCGTGTGACCGAGACCCAGTTCGGCGTCGGCGACAGTGCCCCAGACTTCACTCTCATTGCGGGCGTTGCCGGCCTGGGCGGTGAGTTGGGCGCGGGCGAGCGGCAGCGCCTGTTCGAACAGGGGTTTGGCGCGCGCACCGTCGCCCATCAGCCGGTACAGATCGGCCTGCTGCAGCGCCTTGGAGCCCGAGTTAGCGGAAAAGTTGTCCGGCGTGTCGGGGATGCCCGCGAGCAGGGTGAGCGACGTCTTGTACTTGCGCTGCAAGGTCAGCAGGTACACGCGCTGCAATTGCAACACCGGCGCGTCACCCTGCGCCGCGGCCAGGGCGCGGGCCACATCGCCGCTGGCGAGCA
>JBOHZI010000087.1:0-8533 GCA_050738295.1 Gammaproteobacteria bacterium | reverse complement strand
ATGCCAATCGGTGGCATCGTCCTCATTAAGCTTAATGACGGATCTACGTTAGAGGGCGTTCTCAGGCGTATCAATGCCGGCAATAATGCTGGTCAAGGTGGCTGGAGGTACTATGGCGAGTGCGAGATCGAAGATCCGAACAAACAGCGCTGGGTTATTGATTACTTAGATATTGAATCGGTTTCTAATCTCTCGAAAGCTCGTTCAGCAGAATATGAGCGCCTTGGCTTAATCACTATAGTCAAGTGAAATCCAACAATGCGCTCCAGCCGACGTCAAAACTGCTGCGCAGTTTCGCCGCGGCTGAGCTTAAGCGTTAGGCGCACTTCCAATGACATCTGGCGCTTCGTTGCAAATCTATTTCTCAGACGTGTTCGAGGTTGATCCTGGCGTTCTGGAGAACTACGGCACGTTCAACATTTCACTTATCAACGACTTACCCCTATTCATCGACCCCTTCCTGCTCTTCAATTCGGAAGACGACGAGTATCAGACCCTTCACGCCGAGATCATCAAGTACCTCAAGTTCCTGAGAGATATGGCGGTTACGAGTAAATTGACCGACGGACATCTCCGCGCGTGGTTTATGTTTTCAGAGGTCAAACAAAACTGGCTTGGGTTCAGCTTGTTTGGGAACAAGGGATCCGGGCTCGGAATCGACTTCGCAAGAGCCTTGCGTGCGAATCTGGAAACGCTGTTTACGAACTTCGGTCAAGAACAAATCACCCGAGACAGTCATCTGGAAAAGCTATGTCTTATCAAGGACGGCGTCGGCAAGGACAACATTAGTGACTTCACGGCGAACTTAATTAAACGATACCTGCTTGCCTACACAGAGAAATTTGCGAGGCAGCACCTAGAGGCTGAACAGTGCCGGGAAGTGCCCGTCCCGCGGGCCTATTTCAACTATCAAACACGCTCCTGGGTCTCTTTGAGATGCTTCCTTCCATGGCACAAAGGTGATTACGTCATTCTGACGCCGAAAGACATCCTGACCAAAGACGATACATGGATAAACAGATCTGACCTGTCAAAAGAGTTCAATGATGTTGTCGATGCCGTGCCAAATGATGCACTGCGGGCGCAGATCAATGACTACTTCCGGCGGACACTTCCTGACGAACCGAAGAACGCGGACGTCAAAGAAGCTATCTCACTAGCCTTACGACAGTATCCGGAGTTAATCGATTTCTTCATACGCATGAAGGAGGACCACGGAGACCAGGCAGTTTCGTTAAGCGAACAGAATGTTCGAGATGTAGAGCTCTTATATATCCGCCAGCTTTCCGAGTTCGTGCGGACGCTCGACGCGTCGTCCAGTTTCTATCGTACGGGCGTGGACACCTACGAGGAAACGAGGGCGCGGGTCGAGTTCTTAAAGGACGTTATCGAGAACAAAGGAGGGCATCTCCTCTTTTTCTCCCATGATGTCCCGATTCGACGCGAGAGCGACCTCCACATCCTTTTCCGACTCACCTGGTTCGCGACCACCTCCGATGTTGGCCGTGAAGTCAACGATGGAAGAGGACCCGTAGATTTCAAAATTTCACGCGGCAGCTTTGACAAATCCCTTGTCGAGTTCAAGCTCGCCAAAAATACACACCTTCGGCGTAATTTGCAGAAACAGGCGGAGATCTACCAAAAGGCAAGTGACGCACGCTCCGCTATAAAGGTGATTCTCTATTTCACTGAGGATGAGTATTGGAAGGTCTCGCGGATCCTTACTGATCTTGAGCTGAAGGATAACCCTGACGTGATCCTGATCGATGCACGATCCGACAATAAACCATCCGGCTCAAAAGCTTAGCAGACCAACAACCGCATGGGCGGCGACGCGGCAAACCGCGCGCGTCATGCGAGACGTTAGGCGCCAACTGAGAATCTGATGAGCAACTTCCCACGCGACATAGTGAAGCATCCAATCTGGTGTCTGTACGACAACACCAGTGGCAAAACGATCCTTAAGCATCCCCACAGACCGGGTTTGCAGGTTCCATGTCCGCATTGCGGCAAACTATTGAAAATTGAAAGCTATAAAGCTACCTGCTGTGGCTTTTCATTTTCAACGGGTTTCGCTGAAATTCACCAACGAGAACCTGTTGCGTCTCACACGAAGTCACACGACCGTGGGTGGACAAGTTTGAGGCCCTACAATCCGAAGGTAGAACCTTAAGGACACGGGAGAGTTTACAGTAATGCAACGCCTAACTGCGCATAGGCACTGTGGCGGCATGTGAAAAACACGAGTCAAGTTAGAAAGTTTAGATCACCTTTTTAGCGAGATAACCAATATGCAAATTTCAAGCGTAGTTGAGGAAGAGTTAGAGAAGCTTCAGGGCACCTGGAAACAAGTTGCTTGTGAAATTGATGGCGTCGAGAATGCGCCTGACGAATACGGCACCGAACCTCGCGTAACATTCGTCGGCTCCAACTACGTTGTTAGCAAAGCGGATGGTACCATCGCGATCAAGGGCACATTGAGACTCGATCCTAACCAAACACCCAAGACTATCGATTGGATTGATACCTTCGGCACAGATGCAGGCAAGACCATTCCGGCCATCTATTCTCTGGATAATGATCGATTCATGTTTTGTGCTGCGGACGAGGGCCAGCCACGGCCAACGGAATTTCGTGCGGGGCCAGGGCAGGTACTCCGAATCCATTGCCGCGAATGAAACAGTAGGCGAGTAGACTTCGGAGCAACTATTTTATCGTCACCCCGACGTCTGTATGCCAAAGTAACTAAAAAGTCAGCAGATACGAAAAGACCACCCGACGGGTGGTCTTTTTAATTTTGTTGCGAAGTGCGCTTGGGTCAGGCGGCTTCGGTGTCCTTGGCTTTTTCTTCTACCAACTGGACGATGGCCACGGGGGCATTGTCGCCCGGTCGGAAGCCAGCCTTGAGGATACGCAGGTAACCACCCGGACGTTCGCTAAAGCGCAGACCGAGATCCGTGAAAAGCTTGGCGACCATTGCGTCGTCGCGCAGGCGGCTGAAGGCGAGACGCCGATTGGCGACGCTGTCTTTTTTGGCCAGCGTAATCAGCGGCTCCACGACCCGGCGCAATTCCTTGGCCTTGGGTACGGTGGTACGGATCTGTTCGTGCTCGATCAGCGAGTTGCTCATGTTGCGCATCAGCGCGGCACGGTGTGAGCTGGTACGGCTTAGGGCACGGCCCGAATTACGGTGACGCATGAGTTTCTCCTCAGGAAGCGCGGCGCTCGGCGATTGCCGCCGGCGGCCAGTCCTCGAGCTTCATCCCGAGCGCGAGCTCGTGACGGGCCAGGACATCCTTGATTTCGGTCAGGGACTTGCGGCCTAGATTCGGCGTTTTCAGCAAGTCTTCCTCGGTCTTCTGCACCAAGTCACCGACGTAGCGGATGGTCTCGGCCTTGAGCGCGTTGGACGAGCGCACGGTGAGCTCCAGTTCTTCGACCGGCTTGAGCAGAATCGGCTTCATGCTGCGGCTTTCGGTCGGCGTGCGCGAGGTGACGGCGCTGAGGTCGGCAAACACCGAAAGCTGATCGGTCAGGATGCCGGCCGCGCGGCGCAGCGCTTCTTCGGCGCCGATGGTGCCGTTGGTTTCAATATCGAAAATCAGCTTGTCCAGGTCGGTGCGCTGTTCCACACGCGCCGCTTCCACGTGATAGGCCACACGGCGGATCGGCGTGAAGGTCGCGTCCAGTTTGAGCTTGCCGATCTTGCGGCCCTGACTTTCGTCCTCGTAGCGCTTGAGCACCGGCATGTAGCCGCGCCCGCGCATGACCTGCAGGCGCATCGAGAGCTTGCCGTTTTTAGCCAGGTGCGCGATGACCAGATCCTTGTTGACGATTTCGACATCGTGATCGAGCTGGATATCGCCGGCCGTCACCATGCCCTCGCCCTTGGCGTTGAGCGTGATGGTGGCCTCGGCACGGGCATGCATGCTGATTGCAAGCAGCTTCAGGTTGAGTAGAATCTCGACCACGTCTTCCTGCACACCGTCGATGGCAGTGTACTCGTGGAGCACACCGTCGATCTCGGCTTCGACCACGGCCGCACCGGGCATGGACGAAAGCAGCACTCGGCGCAGACTGTTGCCCAGCGTATAGCCAAAGCCGCGCTCCAGCGGTTCGAGAACGATGCGGGTGCGGTTTTCACCGAGCTGTGTCAAGCTCGCGATCCGCGGCTTCAAGAACTCGGATACAGACATTTCCATTGGTTTCGAACCTCGACGTTACGTTTACTTCGAATACAACTCGACGACCAGATTTTCATTGATGTCGGGCAGCAGCTCATCGCGTTCCGGCATGGCCTTGAACACGCCCTTGCAGGCCTTTTCATCAACTTCGACCCAGGCGGGACGTTCGATCTGGCGTGAAATTTCCAGTGCCATTTCAACCCGGGTCTGCTTGCGCGCACGGTCGTTGAGTGCGATCTCGTCTCCGGGCTGAACTTCGTAGCTCGGAATGTTTACCGGCTTGCCGTTGACGGTGACGCCCTTGTGGCCCACCAACTGGCGCGCCTCGGCACGCGTGGAGGCAAAGCCCATGCGATACACCACGTTATCGAGCCGCGACTCCAGCAACTGGAGCAACAGCGCGCCCGTGGCGCCTTTGCGGCGTGCCGCTTCCTTGTAGTAGCGGCGGAACTGACGCTCGAGCACGCCGTACATGCGGCGCAGCTTCTGCTTTTCGCGTAGCTGCAAGCCGTAATCCGACATGCGACCACGACGGGTGGCCTGGCCATGCTGGCCGGGAATCCGGTCGAGCTTGCACTTCTGGTCGAGCGCCTTGATCGGGCTCTTCAAAAACAGGTCGGTGCCTTCGCGACGCGCGAGCTTGCATGTGGGACCGGTATAACGTGCCATGTTCTATAAAATCCTCGTCAGACCCGGCGCTTCTTGGGAGGCCGGCAGCCATTGTGCGGAATCGGTGTGACGTCGGAAATCGACAGCACACGGAAACCCAGATTGTTGAGCGCCCGCACCGCCGATTCACGGCCGGGGCCGGGCCCCTTGATCTCGACTTCCAGATTCTTGACCCCGTATTCCTGGGCCACGGTGCCCGCGCGCTCGGCCGCAACCTGCGCCGCAAACGGTGTCGATTTGCGTGAACCGCGGAAACCCGAGCCGCCCGAAGTGGCCCACGACAGAACATTACCCTTGCGGTCGCTAATGGTAATGATGGTGTTGTTGAAGGACGCGTGCACGTGCACGATGCCATCCACCACCTGTTGCTTGATGCGCTTGCGCGTTTTGGTTGCCGGCTTCGCCATGAATCCTTAGTCTCCCGAAATCTTCAGCGCTTGGCGCTACGACGCACGCGGCCCTTGCGCGTGCGAGCATTGGTACGGGTGCGCTGACCACGCACCGGCAGGCCGCGACGGTGACGTATGCCGCGGTACGTGCCGAGATCCATCAGGCGCTTGAGGTTCATGCTGAGCTCGCGCCGCAAATCGCCCTCGATCTTGTAACCGGTGAGCGCCTGGCGGATCGCCTCCAGCTCGCTCTCCGACAGATCCTTGACCTTGCGTGCGGTTTCCACCCCGGCGGCGGCGCAAATCTGCGTCGCGCGGGTGCGTCCCACGCCATAAATTGCCGTCAAGCCGATTACCGTGTGCTTGTGCGGCGGAATATTGATGCCTGCAATACGTGCCATTACTTTCCCTCAGCGCGAATCAAAGGATCGCGAGGTGAACCACCCATTTTACCAATACTGGCCTGCCAACTCAAGGCTTAACCCTGACGCTGCTTGTGCCGCGGGTCGGAGCAGATCACGCGCACCGCACCACGGCGGCGAATAATCTTGCAATTGCGGCAGATTTTCTTGACCGAAGCTCTTACTTTCATCTTTCTCTCCCGAAACTCAGCGCTGCAAGCCGCGCATGCGCGCCCGCTTGAGCAATCCTTCGTACTGGTGCGTCATCATGTGCGCCTGCAGCTGACCCATGAAGTCCATGGCCACGACGACGACGATCAAAAGTGACGTGCCGCCAAAATTGAACTGCACGTGCGTGTAGCTGATCAGAAATTCCGGCAGCAGGCACACCAGCACTAGATAAATAGCGCCCCACAGTGTCAGTTTGGTGAGCACGGTGTCGATATAGCCTGCCGTTTGCTTGCCGGGACGGATGCCAGGAATAAAGGCACCGGACTTCTTCAGGTTGTCCGCCGTCTCGTCGCTGTTGAACGTGAGCGCGGTATAGAAGAACGTGAAGAAAATAATCAGTACGGCAAACAGCACCACATACAGCGGCTGACCGGGCGCAAGCCACAGGGTGAGGCTTTGCAGCCAGCCGAAGCCGGAACTCTGCCCCAGCCAGCCGGCGAGTGTCACCGGAAACAGGATAATGCTGGAGGCGAAGATGGGCGGAATGACGCCCGACATGTTGAGTTTGAGCGGCAGATGGCTGGTCTGTGCGGCGTACATGCGTCGCCCCTGCTGTCGCTTGGCGTAATTGACCGTAATGCGCCGCTGGCCGCTTTCCACAAAGACCACGAAGGCCGTGACCGCAAGCACCGCGACAAAGATCAGAATGGCAAGAATCGAGGACAGCTCGCCGTTGCGCACCATATCCAGCGTGCCGGCTACCGCCGAGGGCAAACCGGCGACGATTCCGGCGAAAATGATCATCGAAATACCGTTGCCCAGGCCGCGCTCGGTGACCTGCTCGCCCAGCCACATCAGGAACATGGTGCCGGTCACCAGGCTGACCGTGGCCGTGACGATAAAGCCGGGCCCGGCGTTCAAGGCGACGTGCTGGCTTTGCAGGGCAAAGGCCGCGCCGATCGACTGGAACAGTGCCAGCCCGACGGTGGAATACCGTGTGTAGCGCGTGATCTTGCGCTGTCCCGCCTGGCCTTCCTTCTTGATCGCCTCCAGACTGGGCACCACCGAGGTGAGCATCTGGATAATGATCGAGGCCGAAATATAGGGCATGACGCCGAGGGCAAAAATCGACATCTGCCGCAGGGCGCCGCCGGAGAATACGTTGAAGATACCGAGGATGCCGCCCGAGTGCTGGTTGAACAGGTGCGCGTAGGCGGTGGGGTCGATGCCCGGCACCGGAATATGGATGCCGATACGAAATACTATCAGCGCCCCTGCCAGAAACAGCAAACGCTTGCGCAGATCGCCCGAGCGAAAGATATCGCCGAACGATCCGAAAGCCTGTTGTTGAGCAGGACCGGCCATCAGTCTTTACTCTCGTCCTCGGAGGCGGATTCACTCTTGTCATCCGCTTTCTTGGTGGAGGTTTTCTTGCTGGAGGTCTTTTTGGTGGATGCCTTCTTGGCAGACGCCTTCTTCTTGCCTGCCGCGGGCGCCGCCTTGGCGCCAGACACTTCCACCTTGCCGCCGGCCTTTTCGATGGCAGCACGGGCACCACGGGTCGGCACGACCTCGGCCCCCTTCACGGTAAAAGCGCGTTCCACCGTGCCAGCAAGAATGATCTTGACTCGTTCGGCACCGGGGGGCACCAGACCGGCCGCAATCAGACTGGCCAGATCGACGGTGTCGCCGTCCAGTTTGTCGAGCGCGTCGAGACGCAGTTCGGCGCGGCTCGCCTTCATCGGCGAGGAAAAGCCCACATGCGGCAAGCGACGCTGAAGCGGCATCTGGCCGCCTTCGAATCCGATCTTGTGGAATCCGCCCGAGCGTGAATGCTGGCCCTTGTGGCCACGCCCCGCAGTTTTACCCTGACCGGCGCCCAGGCCACGCCCGACGCGCTTGCGCTCCCGCGTGCTGCCGTCGGCCGGTTTCAAATCGTTGAGTCGCATCAGGACACCTCCTCGACGCGGAGCAAGTAGGAAATCTTGTTGATCATGCCGCGGTTTTCCGGCGTATCGATCACCACCGAACTCGACCAGGTCTTGCGCAGCCCCAGGCCACGCGCGCACGCCCGGTGCGCCTTGAGACGCCCGGCGGCACTTTTGACCAAAGTCAGCTTGACCTGCTTCGTGGTTTTCTTTCCAGCCATGATCAACTCCGAATATCGGCGGCCGACTTGCCACGCTTGGCAGCAATCGTCTTGGGTGATTCGATCGTGCTCAACGCCTGCATCGTGGCGCGCACCACGTTGATGGGATTGCGCGAACCGTAGCTCTTGGCGAGTACATTGCGCACGCCCGCCACTTCGAACACCGCGCGCATCGCGCCGCCGGCAATCACGCCGGTACCGGCGTTAGCCGGCAAAATGCGTACCCGAGTTGCACCATGACGGCCTTCCAGCGGGTAATGCAGCGTGTCGTCGTTGAGCGGCACCTTGACCATGCCACGGCGCGCTTGCTCGGTGGCCTTGGAAATGGCGGCCGGCACTTCACGCGCCTTGCCGTAGCCAAAGCCCACCTTGCCGGCACCGTCGCCGACCACCATCAATGCCGTAAAGCCGAACTGACGGCCACCCTTGACCACCTTGGCCACGCGGTTGACCGCGACCAGTTTTTCCATCTGATCGCTAGCAGCTTCCATCGGTTTCGCCATGCCCTAGATCCCCTTAGAAACGAAGGCCCGCTTCACGCGCGGCATCAGCCAGCGCACGAATACGGCC
>JBOHZI010000086.1:0-8650 GCA_050738295.1 Gammaproteobacteria bacterium | reverse complement strand
ATGCAGGCCCAGGCCCGCTGCGAGAATCAGCGCAATCAGATGGAACAGAGAAATCTCGATACCCGCCAGACGTTCAACGGCGAGCACCAGAAACGTTGCCAATGTCATCGGCGCGAGCACGTGCCAGGCGCGGCGAATGCTACGCAGCGCGAACATGACGGTCAGCGCCAATAATACGGCCGCCACGGCGAGTGCTTGCAGGATACGCACCCGGTAATCGTTGACCAACTTTTCAGAGGCCGCCTTGATATCGAGCAGACTGACCCGTCCGTCCGTTTGTTTGGACAGAGCAACAAACGCCGCCGGATCGTTGACGCCGCTCAATGTCGCCAGACCGACCCAGCGCGAACCCTGCTGCACCAACATCGAATTCAGGCGCTGGCCGAGCGGCGAACCGACAAACGCTTCGGGCGTCACTGGAGGCGCGTGTCGCGCCATCTCCACGTCGTCGATGAACGGCTTGAACAAGCCCTTGCGGAACGGCAACCCGGCGCTCGCCTGATCGACAATGCGGGCCAGGTGTGCACGATCCGGCAATCGCGCCTGGCGCGCGCGCTGAGTGGCGATGCTCGGCAGATAACGCGACGGTAATTCGGCATCGGTCAAGGCACCTTGTTTCTCCAATGCGCGCATTTGCGGTGCGATTTTCTCCGAGAGTTGCAACACGCCCTGCGCACTTTTCGCCTTGAGCAACAACAGATAACGCGCATCAGGCGCACCCAGCGCCTCAGCAAGCCGTGTCTGCGTGGCCACCATTTTGTGCGACAACGGCGTCAGTGCACCCAGACTTTGCTGCCAGAACGCACCGGGTGCGAGCCACAGTGCAAGCCCCACACCCACCGCGATCGCCCACGGCAGCCAGCGCGGACGGTACAAGTTATCGAGAAAGCCGCGAAAGCGTGCCACGCCCGGCGCATCGGCGCTGTCAATAAAGCGCAGCGGCAACACCCGCGCCAACAGATAACGCGTACTGAATCCGGCCACCAGCAACCCGGTAATGGTGAACACGGCCAACTGTTGCAGACCCGGAACGCCGGAGGCATAAAAGGCCAGATAGGCAATGCAGGCCGAAGCAATGGCAGTCAGCAGCAGCGGCCACAATCCGCGCACGCTCTCCAGCGGCGTGGTGCCCGCGCGACGATGACTGAGCAGGCGGATCGGGTATTCCTGCGCTACGCCGAGCAGGGTAAAACCGAAGGCGAGCGTAATGCCGTTGACCAGCGGAAACGCCAGAATGAGCGCGGCCAATCCGGCCAGTGCCCCGCTCACGATGGGCAGCCCGGCCAGCACCAGCGCACTCGGACTGCGATAAGCCAGCAGCAGCAACAGGATGAAGCCCAGGGTCGAAATGCGCCCGATCCAGTTCGCCTGTGCCCGCGTATTGCGGCTGATGACGACGCTGAAATAACCCGGCCCGCTGAGCGTGAGTGTGGCCGCGGCGCTCCCCGGCAAAGCACGATAGGCGTTCCGCAAGGCCTTAACGGCAGTAGCCTGTGCATCGGGATCGAACCCGGCGGCTTGAGTCTGCACCAGCAACAGCGCTTCGCCGCGTTTATCGAACCACACGCCATCGCGCGTTTCGGGCGCGTGCGCGGGCGTCCAGCGCTGCGCCAGTTTCAGCACTTCCAGGGTCGGATCACGCGGCAGCCATTTCTGCAGCAGGCCACCGGCGGGCGAAGCCATATCCTGCAACCGATCTTCCAGTTGCTGGTGCAGGTACGTGACGTCGAGCCGTTGATGATCGAAGGTCGAGGTGAACAGGTAGCGGTACGGCAACCATTTGGGATTGAGTGCGGACAGATCGAAGTCGCCGTTCACCACCTGCCCGAAACGCGAATCGGCACGCAGGGTCTTGGTCAATCCCTTGCTGAGTGCTGCCAGGTGCGCCTCGCCGCTACCGCCAATGGCGACCAGCAGCAGCCGCGACCCCGGCCCATGGCCGATCTGGTTCATCAGCAGTTTCTGATCGGGCGTGGTGGCGTTCGGAATGAAACTGCGCAGGTCGGTACCGACCCTGAGCGAATGTGCAACATAAAATCCGAGGGCGGCAAGTATCGCCACCCACAAAGCGATCAACCCCAGACGGGTACGCAGGCTCATCGCCCGTCACCCGGCATGAAAACGGATCGAGCGCCGGGGAGTGCTGCGGTCAACCCGCGCGGCACAGCTTTTTGAGCGCCGGCTGCGTCGGCCGCCCCGTGACTCGCGAGGCCAGTTTACCCAGCACATAAATGCTCGCCGCGCCCTTGTTCTGATGGATTTCTATACAGCGCAGCGTGCCGGCATACCCATCCAGCGTGAGCTGTTTCAGATCGTGGGCGAGCTTGGCCTCGTGGGGCACCAGCAGCAGCGTCCAGTACGCGTCGGATCGGCCCTGCAGCGTGGCGTTGAATACACCGCGCAGTTGCCCGGGATCGCCGGATAGGACGGCGATCAAGCCGTCAAGCAGCGCCTTCATCGCTGGCGCCCGGTTGAGCGAATACTTTTTCGTGCCGTGCCCGGCGCGGGTCACACTCACTTCGGTTCCCGCGATCACCGTATGCCCGCTATACGGCTGCTCGACTATCCGTTCCAGCTTCTGCCCGCCATCCCAGACGAGCTGACCCTTGAGCACCAGCGCACGATCGAGCAACGGCGAAAACTGTGCCTGCACGAACGGCGTCTGCGTGGGAGGCTGTTTGGCCAGGCGGCGCACGATGCTCAACGGCTGAGCGGCACTAAACCCCGCCGGCGCCGGGGTGCCACTAGCCCAAACCGGAACAGCCAGGGCCATCAGCGCCACAATGCTCGTCAGTCCGGATGCCTTGCCCGACTTCAATGCATGCAACGTATTCAACTGCTGCTCCCAGCCAGTGCAATAGCCTCCACCTCAACACAGGCGCCGCGCGGCAAGGCCGCCACTTCCACGGCAGCACGCGCCGGATACGGCCCCATAAAAAACTCCTGCATCAGTTGATTGACCGTGGCGTAGTCGCCGAGATCGGTCAGATACAGTGTGAGCTTGACGATCGCTTCCAGATCGGCACCGGCGGCTACAGCCACCGCTCGCAAATTATCGAACGCGCGGCGAGTTTCGGCTTCGATGCCGCCCGTGACCAGTGCGCCGGTGGCGGGATCGAGTCCGATCTGGCCCGACAGGAACACCCACTCGCCCGCGTGGACAGCCTGCGAATAGGTGCCGATAGCCGCCGGCGCATCGGCGGTCGCAATGACTTCTTTTCTCACGCTGTGGGTTCCCTGTGCGAATTCAGCACCCATTGTGCCGCAAACATGCGGAACCGGCATCAAATCCTTCCAGTGCTCCTAAAAAGTCAGCCCCGCCGAAGCGGGGCTGATAGAGGGTGCAAGCGATCCGCGCTCAGCCGCGGCGCCGCCTCAGTGCAGGCGCCAAGAGCAGACCCAAGCCGAGCAGGCTCAGCAGGCCCAAGACGCCACCACCACCGCCGCCGCCAGACGGGGGGGGTGTTGGCGGAGGTGTCACTGCTTTCACCGTGATGCTCACCGTGGCCGGGGCCGAGGTCTCGAGCCCGTTGGTAGCCGTCACCGTGAAGCTGTCGCTGCCGCTGTAGCCACTGCTCGGCGTGTAGGTGAAACTGCCGCTGGTGGCATCGAGACTCACCGTGCCGTGGCCGGGTTGGGTCGCGACCGCGAAGGTCAGCGGGTCCTGCTCGGCGTCGGTGGCGGTGACCGTGCCGGTGCCGCTCGCGTTCTCGTTCACCGTGAGGCTCGTCCCCGTCGCCACCGGAGCGTGGTTGTGGAGATACACGCTCACCGTGCTGTTGGTCAGGATGCCACCGCCATAATTGGCCGTCACGATATCGGGCAGGCCGTCGCCGTCCACATCGAGCGCGAGCATGGGATAGGCTCCGATGCCGCTAGCGTAATAGACAGCCGCATTGAAGGTGCCGTCTCCCTTGTTGGTCAGCAGGCTGAGGGTCCCGTCCTCGTCATTGGCGGCGACGATATCGGGATGACCGTCGCCGTTCACGTCCGCCAGCGCCACAAATTCCGGCGAGACGCCGCTCTCATAGGTCGCTGCCGCGCCGAAGGTGCCATCGCCGTTGCCGAGAAACATGTTCACGCTAGTTCCATACGAACCGAACACCAGATCGGGTTTGCCATCGCCATTGACATCGCCCACTGCGACCTCCGTGCCCTGCAGGGTCGCGCTCGGACTCGCGCCGAACCCGCCCGTGCCATCGCCGAGATAGACGTAGGCATCGTCCGTACCGGTGGTGACAACTAAGTCCGCCTTGCCGTTGCCAGTCAAATCCGCGATCGTCACCCGATAGGGCGCGTTCACCGTCACCGGAGCCGCGGCAGTGCAGTCGAAGTGCCCGGTGCCGTCGCCCGGGCAGATCTGGACCTGGTTGGCTCCGTATTCCGCAACCGCCACATCGGGTTCGCCGTCGCCGTTTACGTCGCCGAGCGCTATGCCGTCCACCTCACTGGAGGCGATTGTGCTCGTCAGTGGCGCCTGGAAGGTGCCGTCGCCGTTGCTGAGGAACGTGTAAAGATGGCCGCTGTTGTCGGCAGTGAGGATATCCGCCTTGCCATCACCGTTCACATCGCCCGCCGCCACGGCATAGATGTCGCCCGCACCACTCGGAAGCGTGAGCACCGTCGGCGTGCCGAAACCGCCCTGCCCGTTGTTGAGCAGCACGCTCAGGGTGTTGTCTCCATTCGCGGTCACGATATCCGGATGGCCGTCGCCGTTGAAGTCCGCACTTGCCATGTCGTTGGCCGCTTGGCCTTGTCCGCTTGCGTTGAAGTACGGGTAGTCCGCATAGGTGTAGAAGGTGCGGCTGCCTAAATTACGCGCAGTGGTGAGGAAGGCCGAATAATAGGGCCAGTCGAGCGCCACCAAGTTGACCGCACTCCCGCTTGCTGCGGGCACCGCGGCCACATCGTTGACCTCAGCGCCCATCGGTACCTCAACCGGCGCCGTGAAGCTGCCGTCGCCTTGGCCGTAGAGAATGCTAACCGTATCGCTGTCATAATTGGACGTGAGGATGTCCAGATGCCCGTCGCCGTCCACGTCGGCTACATGCGCCCAAAGGGGCTCGGAATCGGCGGGCAACGGGTAGGTGGTGCCGGAATCGGCAAGCACGCCAGCGCTGTTCAGAAGCGCCTGCACGGTGGAATCTCCGTAGTTCGCGACCGCCACATCGGGGGCACCGTCGCCGTTGAGATCGCCAACCGCAAGTTCCGGGCACGCGCCCACCGCCACCGTCTGGCTGGGCGGGGCGAGGAAGGTACCGCCGCTCTGGCCCACATATACGTCCACCGTGTCGGCGGTGCCCGGGCCATCGCAGCCGTCCGCGGCCACGATGTCGGGCTGGCCGTCGGCATTGAGATCGGTCACCGCCACGCCGTAGCTGTACCCGTTGTTCAGGGTGAGGGTCTGCACTGATGCAGTATCGAGCGTGCCGTCGCCGTTGCCGGGAATGACGAGCACATTGGTATCGGTCCCGAGCACCACATCGGCGGTGCCGTTGCCCGTGGCATCGCCCACCGTGATGCTGTCCGCCTGCGAAGTCCCCGCCGTGTAGTCCACATGAGTCTTGAAGGTGCCGTCGCCGTTGCCGATGAGCACGCTCACCTGGTCGGACGAAGATGAGCCCTCGTTGCCGGTGACGATATCCGGCTTGCCATCGCCGTTGAGATCGCCCACCGCGATGGTCCATGGATCGGAGGCCGTGGGGTAGAACACCGGCGCAGCATAGCCGCCGCCCGCTTGAGCCAGGAAGATCCATACGCCTCCGGCATTGGTGCCGGAGTCAGAATCGTCGGCGACCGCTAGATCCATCAGGCCGTCGCCATTGAAGTCGGCGCTCACCATCTGCGAGCCGCCGGGCAGAACGCTACTGCCCGGAAGCAGTGCGCCGGGATAAATCGATGGCGCTGCCTGCGCCGGGCTGGCAAACGCCAAACCTGCGGCAGCAGCGAACGCAGCCACAGTGGCTGTCTTGAAGCCAAATTTCATGATGGAACCCCTCTCTTTGCTGTTACGAAAAATGCTCCGCGACGCTTCCGCGTTGCGAACCTCGTACCTCCATAACGCATCGAGAACAATAAAATTCTTGTTTTTATCCTTCATACGACGGACAGAGGTTTGTCTCACCACTGCCGAGTCGAACTTTAGCGTAGCACCTTTTCAGCACCGTTGCCAAACGGCTGCCGACTGACCTGCCCTGTAATCAGGCGGTAGCGTAACCGCAGCCATGAGCCCTTCCGGGTGCGCTGCGCATCGATCTCTGCGAGAATACGGACTTCGTATCCATCGGGAATGCCCGTGAGCCACGTCAGCGACATCATTCTCTACACCTTCGTGGTCTACATGGCCGTGGTGCTACTGATTTCCTTCGTGGCCTGGTTTCGCAACAAGAGCCTCAAGGATTACATCCTCGCCGGGCGTGGCCTCGGCAGTTTCGTCACCGCTCTGTCCGCCGAAGCCTCAGATATGTCCGCCTGGTTGCTGCTCGCGCTTCCGGGCGCCGCCTATGCCTTCGGTCTCGGCGAAATGTGGATGGCGATCGGACTCGCCGTCGGTACCTACCTCAACTGGCTGATCGTGGCCCGCCGCCTCCGCGAACAGACCCAGCACTATGGCGACGCCCTCACGCTGCCCGATTACTTCGCCGCCCGCTTCGGCGACAAGCGCCACATTCTGCGCGGCATTTCCGCGCTGTTCATTCTTGTGTTCTTCGTGTTCTATACCAGTTCGGGCTTCGTCGCCGGTGCGCGCCTGTTTCACAGCCTGTTCCATGTGTCGTACCTGTGGTCCCTGGTCGCCGGCGCCGCCATTGTCATGTCCTACACCTTCATCGGCGGCTTTCTCGCTGTCGCCTGGAACGACGTGCTGCAAGGTTCGATCATGTTTTTTGCGCTGGTCGTGGTGGCGCTGCTCGGCCTGGCCTCGATCGGCTGGTTTCACGGGCTGGAAGCTACGCTCAACGCGGTAAACGCGGGCCTGCTGCACCCATTCTACGACGTTCAACACGGCCGCCCCTTCCAGTGGATCGCGATCGTTTCGCTTCTGGCCTGGGGACTCGGCTATTTTGGTCAACCGCACATACTGGCGCGCTTCATGGCCATCAACGACCCCAAGGGTATTCCTGCCGCACGGCGGTTTGCCATGTTCTGGGTCATCATCGCGCTCGGCGCGGCTCTCCTTATCGGACTGACCGGGCTCGGCGTGGTCGACCATCATCTGGCGGGCGACAGTCGCGAAAAGGTGTTCATCCTGATGTCGCTGAAACTGCTGCCGTCGGTGCTTGCCGGCATCGCGCTCGCCGGCATACTCGCGGCCATCATGTCAACCGCTTCGGCCCAGTTGCTGGTCGCCGCAAGCGCCTTCACCGAAGATATCTACCACGCCTTCTTCCGGCGCAAGGCGGGGCGGCGGGAACTGCTGTGGATCGCGCGCTTCACGCTACTCGGCATCGGCGTGGTGGCGTTCATTGTCGGCATCAATCCGTCGACCCTGATTCTCGCACTAGTAGCCTACGCATGGGCCGGTTTTGGCGCGGCCTTCGGCCCGGTCATCCTGTTTGCCCTGTACTGGAAACGCATGAACTGGGCGGGCGCCTTTGCCGGCATTGTGGTCGGTGGCGTGACCGTCATTGTGTGGCATCATCTCGCCCCGCTGGGTGGCATTTTCGCACTCTATGAAATCGTGCCCGGCGTGGTTTTTTCGGCAGTCGCCATCATCGTGTTTTCGCTGGCCACACCCGCCCCGAAAAAACAACCCTCACACCACGGCATCCATACCCGGCGTAAAAAATCAGCGGCTTGAAATTACGCGGCGGCCATTGAGCGCCTGTAATGGGCGGTTGTTGTCTTTGCCGACCGTCCGGCGCAACGCTTCCGCCTGCGCCTGTGAAAGCGTCAACGTTTCGCGCATCACGAACCAGCTTACGCCTTCGCTGTAAGGCGGTGTGGTGAGCGAGCCGCTGTAGCGATAGCATGCCGGGTTCGACGGCAAGAACGCCGTTGCCGACAATTCGACCTCCAGCGATTTGCGTTCGCCCTTGCGCAACGGTAGCAGCGACAGAAACTTCTCAAAGGCTGAATGGGCGGCACCCGGCTCGAATAATACGGCGACCACGGCAATATCGCCTGCCTCGCTCGCATGTACCGCATGTGCTTCGAGCAGATACTCGCGGCCTTCGATCCGATGTTCCCCGGGCACATGAAAGTGCACATTGCGCAGAGCAAAAGTGCGGCCTTCGATGTCCATGCCGTTATCCGCGCCAAACAACAGCTCCACGGAATACTCGCCGTGGACGACCTGCGTAGCGCCTGCCTTGTAATTGAATTGCACAGCCGGCGAATCGGCTTCGACGCTATCGACAAGATTGATCGGCGACTGACTGCAGCAGGACGCCGGCGGATTATGTTCGGACTGACTCAATATCCTTTCCTCCCTGGAGTTCACAATCCCGTCTATTGTGCAAGCAACCGTACCGCCGGGCGCGCCTCGGGTAGCGGGATGCGCTCGGGATCGCCATCCACCCCACCCAGTTCGTCGGCCTGCCAGGCGCGTTGCGCTCGTTCGATCAACTCTTCGCTACTGGCCACGTAGTTCCACCAAACGTAACGCGGTGCATCGAGCGGTGCGCCACCAAGCACCACCACATGCGTATCC
>JBOHZI010000085.1:0-8713 GCA_050738295.1 Gammaproteobacteria bacterium | reverse complement strand
GATCAATAGGCACTCAACAAAAAACCGTGAACCGACCCCGCATGCACTTCGCGGTGAAGATGTAACGGCGGCGGAATTTCGAATGTCTCGCCTGTCAGTGATGCGCTTCCACCCTGTTCCAGATACACCTGGCCACCTGTACGCAGCAAGCGGCGCACCAGCAATCGCTCCAAAACTGGCCAGGCCAGGCCGCCCGCATATGGCGGATCGATAAACACGAGGTCGAAGCTGTCCTCGGTGCGCTCCAGAAAGCGCAAAGCATCAGTGCACAAAACGGAGGCTTTGGCCGCACCCAGGATTTCGATATTAATCTGCAAGGCTTCGGCTGCAGACCGCGCACACTCCACGAAAACGGCCTCGGTCGCACCACGCGATAGCGCTTCCAGACCGAGCGCGCCGCTACCGGCAAACAGATCCAGCACGCGGCGACCTTCGACCCAGGGCCCCAGCCAGTTGAACACGGTTTCACGCACCCGGTCCGGCGTCGGGCGCAGGCCCGGGGTCGCCGGAAAGCGCACCCGGCGACTGCGCCAGGCGCCGCCCACGATCCGCAACTCACCACGCGAGCGCGTCATTGCGCGGCCTCGTTGCCGCAACCATTGCACTCGGCGCCGGTTCGTGGTTTACTTTCATACGTTTGATTGGTTCGCGTGCCGCGGCGCGGCGCGTACTGGCCTTTAGTGGAGGATGGCGCCATGCTGAAACGGATTCCCCTGGTTTTGATTGCCTCGCTTGCGCTGCTTGCCGGTTGCGGGGTCGATAGCAACAATCCACCGCCCAGCCCAAGTCCGGACGCGGGTTTCCATGCCAACTTCGTCCTTTCGAGCACGGGTTTCCAGTTGCCGTTCCCCAACGACCTGTACTTTAACGGTTCCACCGATGGCACGGTAAACATACCGGGGCTGCCCGACCCCACCGACTATTCCAATCCGCTGGTCGCGATCAACGCGCTTGACGGGTTTTCCAGCACGGCGCCGATCACCGAGCAATTCAGTCAGCCGCTCGACCCGGGCACGCTGAGCGGTAACGTTTACGTCTTCGCGGTCACCACCAATCCGCAGCAAGGCTACGCCGTTACGGGCGTCACCGGATTGCTGGGCGAAGGCACGGACTACACGCTGGGCGTGTCCGCCGCCGATCCGTCGGTGCTCGAAATCACCCCCACCGGCACGCTCGGTGCGGATCAGTCCTACATGGTCGTTGCGACCAACGGCATCAAGGACACCAAAGGCGATGCGGCTCAACCTTCCAGCCAGTTTGCCGAACTGAAAAGCGACATCGCCGCCGGCACTCAGCCCTCCGACCCGACTCTGGCTGCGGTCGAACCCCTATTCGCCGCCATGCTTGGCGCCGCCCAAAAGGCCGGCGGCATCGACCCCGCCAACGTGAGCATGATTTGGACGCTCTCCACCCAATCCGAAGGCGATGTGCTCAAGGCCCTTGCCAAGAACGAGCAACCCGGCACCTTTGCCTTTCAGGATCTGGGCAAGACTACCAAGGACATCAATCCGCAGCTTTCGGGTTATGCCGAAGTCTTCGTGGGCACGCTCACCCTGCCCTATTATTCCGGCATTCCGAGCGCCACCGATCCGTCACCGCCGCTGACCGACTTCTGGCACGGCGCGGGCGGCAGCCTGCTGACCCGCTACAACACTCAGGCCGTGCCCACCGGCACTGTTACCGTACCGGTGGTCATGACCATCCCAGCGCAGAACTCGCCGTATTTCCAGTTGGGCGGGACTTACCCCGCGAACGGCTGGCCGATCGCGATCTTCCAGCACGGCATTACCCGCAATCGCACCGACGATCTGGCGGTCGCCGATACGTTTGCGCAATTCGGCATTGCTACCATCGCCATTGATCTGCCGCTCCACGGCGTGACGGATAAAACCAACCCCTTCTATCAGAACCAGCTCGTGGCACAGGTCGCCCCGAAGCTGGTGACCGGCGAACGCACCTTCAATCTGCCCACGGGACTCACTACCAGCCCACCGACGCCGGGCACGTCGATCGCGCCCTCCGGGAGCTACTTCATCAATCTCGGTTATCTGCTTACCAGCCGCGACAATCTGCGCGAATCCGTGGCCGACCTGTTGCATATGACCGAAACGCTGCCCACGGCGCAGTTCGGCACCGTCAACAACGGCGCGCCGACCAGCGAGAAATTCAACACGATGGACACCTATTATTCCAGCCTGTCGCTGGGCGCAATCGTCGGTATCCCCTACCTAGCCGAAGTGCCGAACATCCCCGGCTACGGCACGAGCATAGATGTGCAATCCGCCACCCTGTCGGAACCGGGCGGCAAGATTGCCTATCTGCTCGAGACCTCGCCCACCTTCGGCCCGGAAATTCAGCAGGGACTCGAACAGGAAGGACTGACACCGGGCACCCTGGCTTATGAATACTTTTTCCAGTGGGCGCAGACCGCGGTCGATTCCGGCGATCCGCTCAACTATTCCGCGGCCGCGGCCGCCAACGTACCGATCAATATGACCGAAGTGGTTGGCGACCCCAGCAAGGGCAATCCGCCCGATCAGGTAGTGCCTAACTGGACCGAGGATTTGTTGATCAACGCCATGGGCTTGACGCAATATGGCCAAAGCACGGTGAACCCGAACGGCATCCGTGGCGTGGTGAAATTCACCTCCGGTGTGCACGGTTCAATTCTCGATCCCACCTCGGATCCCAACGTGACCACCCAGATGCAGATCGAAATGGGTGTGTTCGCAGCGGGCTGTCTGCCCGGCTCGGTGCCCGGCTGCCCGAGCACCGGCGGCCTGCCGAACGGCAAGACCATGGACATCGCCATTCCGAGCGTGGTGCAACAGCCGCCTTCGCCGTAATCACGGGGAAAAAGCATAGCGGACAGCACAAGCTGTCCGCTATTTTTCTGGCCGAGTCCTCAGTCCCGAAAAAGCAGGCTGCTACGATAGCGACCTTGTTCGGTTACCCTCACCACAATGCCATCACGATTGTTCGAGCGTTTGCGTGCCCGCCTGAAATCGACTCAACCGCTGGCGGCTGACGACGAGATTTTCGATGCCGAAACGCTGGAAACGCGTCTGCTCATGGCCGACGTTGGCGTTACGGCCACCAGCGAAATCGTCGCCGTCGCCGAACGCGCCGCGCGTGACGGGAAACTCGTTGCCAGCGCGGTACGCAACCAACTGGAAACCCTGCTGGACCCGGCGGTTTCGGCTCTCACCATCGACCCCGCCGCACAACCCTTCGTGATTCTGGTGACCGGCGTCAACGGCAGTGGGAAAACCACGACCATCGCCAAGCTGGCGCATCGCCTGCGTACAGAAGGACACAGCGTGATGCTCGCCGCGTGCGACACCTTTCGCGCCGCTGCGGTCGAGCAACTGCAACAGTGGGGCGAACGCGAAGGCGTGCCGGTCGTGGCCCAGGGCACCGGCGCCGACCCCGCCGCGGTAGCCTTCGATGCCTGGCAGGCGGCTCATGCCCGTGGCACGGACGTGCTGATTGTCGATACCGCCGGGCGCTTGCACACTCAGGATCACCTCATGGCCGAACTGGCTAAACTGCGCCGCGTACTCGCGCGGCACGACCCCAGCGCCCCGCACGAAACGCTGCTGGTACTCGACGGCCATACCGGGCAGAATGCACTCATGCAGGCACGCGAATTCACCACTGCCATCGGCACCACGGGGCTGGTGATCACCAAACTCGACGGCAGCGCCAAGGGCGGCGCAGTGGTCGCCATCACGCGCGAACTGGGCCTGCCGATACGTTTTATCGGGCTGGGTGAAAGTATCGAGGATCTGGAACCGTTCAATGCGGCCGACTTCGCCGCCGCATTGGTAGGTGGCGCGGCATGATCCGTTTCGTCAATGTCAGCAAACGCTACGCCGGCGGGCACGAGGCGCTCAATAATGTCGACTTCGAACTCGAAGCCGGTGAAATGGTTTTTCTCACCGGCCACTCCGGCGCCGGTAAATCTACTTTGCTCAAACTGATTGCGCTACTCGAACGCCCCACCCGCGGGCAGATTTTTTTCGGCAAGCGCAACCTGGCTCATTTGCCGCGCTGGCGCATTCCGTATCACCGCCGCCACGTCGGCGTGGTCTTTCAGGATCACAAGCTACTGACCGACCGCACCGTATTCGACAACGTAGCCCTGCCGCTGGTCGTCGCCGGTTACTCGCCACGCGAAACCGGTCGCCGCGTGCGTGCGGCGCTCGACCAGGTCGATCTGCTCGACCGCGAGCGCGCCCGTCCGCTGGAACTCTCTTCCGGTGAGCAGCAACGCGTCGGCATTGCACGCGCCGTCTCGACGCGCCCGCCGCTCTTGATCGCCGACGAACCCACCGGCAACCTCGACCCCGAACTCTCCCTCGATATCATGCATCTGTTCGAGCGCTTCAACAACGTGGGCGTGACCGTGCTCATCGCCAGTCACGATCATGCGATGATCGAGCGGCTCGGCCACCGCGTGCTCTCACTGGACCATGGCGCGCTGACTGCCCCGCGGCTGGTAACGACGCATGGCTGAGTCCCCGTCACGCCTGCGCGCACGCTTGCGTGCTCTTCCCGCGCAACACGGCCACGCGGCCTTTGCCAGCCTCGGCCGATTGTGGCGCGGTCGCGGCGCCAGCCTGATGAGCATCGGCGTGGCCGCCATCGCGCTCGCCCTGCCGCTCGGGCTCGCGGTGCTGGTGCATAACGCCAGCGGACTGACCGGCATCTCTCAGGGCTCGGCGCGCATCTCCGTCTTCCTCAAAACCGGCGCTGACGATACGGCACTCGATTCCGCTCGGCAGGCGGCCAGCGCCCTGCCCGGCGTGCTCTCGGTGCAGACCATCACACCCCAGCAAGCGCTCGCTGAATTCAAGCATCTGACAGCGTTCCATCAGGCCCTCGACACACTGGGGAGCAACCCACTGCCTCCGGTGCTGGTGGTCACGCCCAGCGACTCGCAGCTCGGCGCAGTGCAAAAACTCGCCGGCCAATTGCGCCTGCTCGCAAACGTGGACAAGGTGGTCACCGACAGCACCTGGATCGCCCGCCTCAACGCCATGCTCTCTATCGTGCGCCGTGCGGTGTGGGTACTCGGCGCCCTGCTTGCCCTCGCTGTCCTGCTCGTGATCGGCAACACCGTGCGCCTCGAAATCCAGAACCGGCGCACGGAAGTCGAGGTCCAGAAATTGGTCGGTGCCACCAATGCTTTCGTGCGTCGACCGTTTCTCTATGGCGGGCTGTGGTACGGCGCCTGGGGCGGTTTCGCGGGCTGGATTCTGGTCGAAATCGCCCTCGCGCTCCTGGCCGCGCCGGTGGCCCGGCTGACCCACCTGTACGCCAGCTCGGCCGGGCTCGACGGGCCCGGTTTCACGGGTCTCGTCGCCATGATCGTGATCGGTGGCGCACTCGGCTGGCTGGGCGCCATACTCGCTGTCGGCCGCCATCTGCGCGCCATCGAGCCCAGTTGACGCCTGTGAGAGTGGCTCCTACTTGATTTCCGGCTCATTGCCCTCATATACCTAATGAAGCTCCGTGCCCACGCGGGGAACCTGCGCGGGTCATGGCAGTCCAAGCCCTTGAGTGCTAAAATTGCACGGCTACGGAGGTATCACATGACTCAGGCACTGGCCGCCATCAACCGCAAACTCGCGCTGTCGCCCGTCGGCGGCGTTGAGGGCTATATGGCCGCGGTACGCCAAATTCCGATTCTCTCCCCGACCGAGGAGCAGGCGCTCGCGCACCGCTACCGGGACGAGGGCGATGTGGATGCGGCGCGTGAACTGGTGATGTCACACCTGCGCTTCGTGGTGCACGTGGCGCGTGGTTACCGCGGCTACGGACTGCCGCTCGGCGACCTGATCCAGGAAGGCAATGTGGGTCTGATGAAAGCGGTCAAGCGTTTCGACCCCGAAGTCGGCGTGCGCCTGATCTCCTTCGCCGTGCACTGGATACGCTCCGAAATCCACGAATTCATTCTGCGCAACTGGCGCATTGTGAAGGTGGCGACCACCAAGGCGCAGCGCAAGCTGTTCTTCAACTTGCGCGGCTCCAAAAAACGGCTGGGCTGGCTGAACCAGAAAGAAGTCGCCGCCGTTGCCGAAGACCTGGGTGTGCCCACGCGCGAAGTGGTGGAAATGGAATCCCGCCTTGCTGGCCAGGACATCACCTTCGATGCCCCGGTCGATGCCGATGACGACGATGCCGCCGCGTTTGCCCCGGCCGCCTATCTGGAAGCACCGAGTGAAAGCGACCCGGCGGTGGTGCTTGAACAAACCAATACCGCGGCCGACGGCCATCGCCGTCTGAGCAAGAGCCTTGCCGGGCTGGACGCACGAAGCCAGGACATCATGCGCCGCCGCTGGCTAAGCGAATCCAAGGCAACCCTGCATGAACTGGCCGACGAATACGGCATTTCCGCCGAGCGCGTGCGCCAGATCGAAGCCGGTGCCCTGAAAAAACTGCGCGGTGCCATGGCCGCCTGAAAAACGGCATAAACCGAACCGATCAACGCCGCCTCCGGGCGGCGTTTTCGTATGCGTCTGTTAAATGGGCCTATCCCGGACACATGACGACTGTCACCTGCAAGTCCTGACGAACGGAACTACCGGCACACCTAGTATTGCGACATCCTGTGGCCACTTGAACGTGGAAGCACAGCATGTCCCCCCATACGATCGCAAAGCTTGCCAACATCACCAAACGCTACGGTAGCGTGACAGCAGTCGACGCACTGAACCTCGACATTCGCCAAGGCGAAATACTCGCCCTGCTCGGCCCCAACGGCGCTGGCAAGACCACCAGCGTGAATCTGCTGCTGGGTCTCGCCCAACCCACAGCCGGTCGGGCCGAACTGTTCGGTCACCCGCCGCGAGAGATCGCGGTGCGCCGGCGCATTGGCGCCATGCTGCAGGATGCCCAACTCGACAGTCATGCCCGCGTGCGGGAAGTGCTCGCCTTGCACGCCGGCTACTACCCCACTCCCATGTCGGTACGCGAGGCGCTGGAACTCGCCGGTATCGAAGCCTGGTCCGAACGACCCGTTACCAAACTATCCGGTGGCCAGAAACAACGCCTGATGTTCGCCCTGGCACTGTGCGGCAATCCGGAACTGTTGTTTCTCGATGAACCGACCGCCGGGCTAGACATCGAAGCGCGCCGGACCTTGTGGTCGACGCTGCGTACACTCGCCGAAGACGGCCGCACCATCGTACTCACCACACATTATCTGGAAGAGGCCGATGCCCTTGCCGACCGCATCGTGGTCGTCAACCGCGGACGCGTTGTTGCCGAAGGCTCTCCGGAAGAAATAAAAAGCACCGTTGCACAGCGTCGCATCCGTTGTGTCACCCGTCTCGCACCGACACAAGTGGAAGAACTGTCCGGCGTAACGACCGTAAAGCGCGACGGCACACGATTGGAAATAACCGCGGCACAACCCGAAGCCGTGGTATTCGAGCTACTGAAACAAGACCCCACACTGCACGATCTGGAAGTGACCGGTGCGCGTCTGGAAGATGCGTTTCTCGCGCTCACCGAAGACACCCACCTGGAGCAGGCCGCATGAATACTGCAACGATCAAATCCTGGAGCCGACGCGACACGCTCGGCGTGTACCTCCACGAAGCCAGCTTCCAGTTCTGGAACGTGCTGCGCAGACCGGGTTTCGCATTGCCGACGATCGCCTTTCCCACCATGTTTTATGTGTTCTTCGGTCTGGTCTTCAACCGAGGCCACGGTGGCGACATCGCAACCTACATGCTCGCCACCTACGGCACCTTCGGCATCATGGCGCCGTCACTGTTCGGTTTCGGTGTGGGTGTGGCAATGGAGCGCGAACACGGTGTCCTCGCGCTGAAACGCGTAAGTCCCCTGCCGCCGATGGCCTATTTCTTTTCCAGACTGGTCATGGCCATGTTGTTTGCGCTCATCATCGTGCTGTTGATGTTCGCTTTAGGCGCCCTGTTCGGCGATGTCCGCCTGCCGCGCGGCGAATGGTTCGGGCTGCTCGCGACGCTGATCCTAGGCACCTTGCCTTTTTGCGCGCTCGGCCTGGCCGTAGGTCTGCGCGCTGGCGGACAATCCTCGGCCGCCATCATCAACCTCATTTATCTGCCCATGTCGTTCCTGTCGGGGCTCTGGGTGCCACTGCATTCATTCCCTCACTGGCTACAGGAAGTCGCCCTGGCGCTGCCCGCCTATCACCTGTCGCAAATCGCACTCGGCATCGTACACAAAGGCGATGGCAGTCATCTATTGCCACATTTGATCTACCTCGTCGTATTCACCGCCATCTGTCTGCGCTTTGCGCAACGCGGTTGGCGCCGCATTCAAGACCGCTGAAGGAGAAAATTCATGCTTGATGTCCAGCAAAACGCCATGCAACATTTCATCTTCTGGCTGCCTGCGATCTGCATCGTCCTGCACATCTTCGAAGAATTCGTATGGCCGGGTGGCATTCTGGCCTGGCACCGCATTTATCAGCCGGAGATCGCGACCAGCATCACGCCTCGTTTCGCCGTGATCGGCAACGCCATACTGTTAATCGCGGCGATTATGTTGGGCATCATGGGACCAGCCTGGTCACGGAGCCTATCGCTCTGGCTTATCCTGGCTGCATTAGTGGCAGGCAATGCCGCATTTTTCCACATCCTGGGGACGCTACATACGCGACGATACTCTCCCGGCATCATCACCGGTGTACTCCTGTATCTACCGCTCTGTATCTGGG
>JBOHZI010000084.1:0-8774 GCA_050738295.1 Gammaproteobacteria bacterium | reverse complement strand
TCTCGTACCTGAAGTTACGGTGCGGCGGAAATGGAAACGAAGTCGGGGTCAGATCACGAAACGGGCGAAATCGTACGTTAAGATGATCGAGTCGAGATCTCGAACCAACGCTCTAGGCAAAATTCAACCGAAGGGATATGCGTCATGACCGATCCTGATGATCGTTTCGGCATGCCTGCCAGTGCATTCCAGGCGGCGCACGAAAGCCACGGCCTCGACAATCCAACTTTTCGGATGGGCATGTATGTGCCGACCCGGAACGAAGTGGCGACGCGCTCCGCCGCCGAGCTTTACCCGATCGTGATCGACTGGATGTGGGAGAGTCCATCGGAGTTGATCCCGGACAACACACAGATTGCCGACCTACGCGCGATCCTGGTCGCTCGCGCCGACGCGGACGCCGCCGATGTACAGCAGCTCATGGCCGCTTGCGATGACTATCTGAAGGTGTGATCACGCGCCACCGCTGCTGCTTGCCAAGTCCCTTCCATCGGAATACGTTATCGAACTCCGATAATAACTTGAGCAGTCGAGCACCCCGGCGATGGATGATCGCGACCTCTACGCAGGTCTTGTACGTCTTCACTTGCTGCACCACGCGGCCGAGGCGCCGATCTACGGCCAGTCGATGATCGACGAGCTGGCCCGTCACGGTTATCAGCTCAGCCCTGGCACGCTCTACCCCATCCTGCATGGGCTTGAGAAGAAGGGGTACCTCACGTCGACGCAGACCCAGGCCGGCAAAATGAATCGGCGTTTCTATCGCATCACGCCGCTGGGACGACGTGCCCTGAGCAGCGCCAAGCGCAAGGTCCAGGAGTTGTTCGGCGAGCTTTTCCATGAGCACACCAAGGCGAAGCACCCATGAAAATGTCACGCTGGCTCGATACGCGGACCACTGGCTGGACGGTGCTGGTACGCCTGCTGGTCGGTGGTGTGGTGTTCTTTCCCGAAGGACTGCAGAAGCTCCTTTTTCCGGCCCTTCTGGGCGTGGGTCGCTTCGTCAAGATCGGCATTCCGTGGCCCGAGGTCATGGGCCCTTTTGTCGGCGTGGTGGAGATCGTATGCGGCTTGTTGATCATCCTGGGGCTGCTGACACGGTTTGCTGCCGTACCCCTGATCATCGTGATGATCGTGGCGCTCGTCTCGACCAAGCTGCCCCTCATGCTCGGGCACGATGTGTGGATCTTCCATGCGCCGACCGGCGCACGCTACGGATTCTGGGGCATGGCGCACGAGGCACGCACGGATCTTTGCATGTTGCTTGGTGCGCTGTTTCTGCTCATCACCGGGGGTGGTCGCTGGTCGGTGGATGGGTGGCTTTGCCGCCGTCGACTGTCATCGCCCACCGCTACCGCACGACCACTTCAGGAGTAATTTTCATGCCGATTGATCGCCGCGACTTTCTCAAGCTGAGCGGCATCACGGCGCTCGCGAGTAGCCTGCTGAGCATGGGGCATGCCGCTGACCAGCGACCCCAGGCGGTCTCACCTGGCACGAAAGCCGATGTCGCGCTGACTATCGGCACCGGCCTGGTCGAGGTGGCACCGGGCCGGATCATTTCCACGACCACGTACAACGGGCAGTTTCCCGGTCCCTTGCTTCGTTTCAAGGCTGGCCAGAAGGTGATCGTGGATATCCGCAACGACACCGATACCCCCGAACAACTGCATTGGCATGGCCAGTTTGTTCCCGATGCCGTGGATGGCGCGGCGGAAGAACGCACGCCGTATATTCCCGCCCATGGCCTGCGCCGTGAAGTGTTTGTGCCGGGGCCATCGGGTGTGCGTTTCTACCATACGCATTTGCGCGCCGGCAACGATCTGAGCCGGGGTCAATACAACGGTCAGGTGGGCGTGGTCTACATCGAACCGAAAGCCGACGCGGGTTCGTATGACCGCGAGGTCTTTCTCGTGCTCAAGGAGTTCGAGCCATTCCTCAGTCAGGGCGGCGACATGGCGCAGGACTTCCTGGCACCCAAGGAAGTCGATCCGGCGCTGAAAGCCATCGGCGAAACCGCGATGAAGGCGTCGCTGGCCAAGGGGATGCCGCACGGTTACGAGGTTGGCTATCGCGTGTTCACCATCAACGGCAAGATGCTGGGTCACGGTGACCCGATCCGGGTCAAGCACGGTGAACGTGTGCTGTTTCACGTAGTTAATGGCAGTGCTACCGAAATCCGCAGCCTCGCCTTGCCAGGCCACACATTCAAGGTGGTAGCACTGGACGGCAATCCCGTACCGACACCAGCGCAGGTGCCCGTGCTTTGGCTGGGCACCGCCGAGCGCGTGTCGGCGATCGTGACCATGGATCGCCCGGGCGTGTGGGTGCTGGGTGATCTATCCGACGATGATCGCGGCAACGGCATGGGCATTGTCATCGAATACGCCGGTACCAAGGGCAAGCCACGTTGGGAAAAGCCACCGACGTCGCCCTGGGATTATCGGATGTTTGGCAAGCCCGATAGACGCGTCTCCGATCCGGATGAAGTCATCGAGATGACCTTCGCCAAGGACAACGCCGCCGATCTCGGTTTCAATCGCTGGACGGTCAACGGTACCGCCTATGACATGCACACCATGCCGGTCACCCGGAAATTGTCGCTCGGCCGACGCTACCGTTTGCGCCTGCATAACACTACCGACGATATCCACCCGATCCACCTGCATCGGCACAGCTTCGAACTGACGTGTATAGCCGGACATGCGACGGCCGGTGTCATCAAGGATGTTGCGCTGCTCGGTGGCTATCAGAGCATGGATCTGGATTTCACCGCCGATCAGCCGGGGCTGTCGCTGTTCCACTGCCACTCGCAGCTGCACATGGATTACGGCTTCATGGTGCTGTTTGATTGCGCGTGAGTGACACGATGCCTCATCGTGCACACGCCGCCGTCGATCAGGGCTCGCGCGGCAGCGCGATGGAGGTCGGCGCCGCCTTCCTGAAACTCGGTCTGTCGTCGTTCGGCGGGCCGATTGCCCATCTGGGTTACTTCCACCGCGAGTTCGTTGAGCGGCGGCGCTGGCTGGACGAAGAGCATTTCGGCCAGCTGCTCGCGCTCTGCCAATTCCTGCCCGGACCGGCCAGCAGCCAGCTCGGCTTTTCGCTCGGTCTGCTGCGTGCGGGATGGCGCGGCGCGATAGCGGCGTTCATCGGTTTCACGCTTCCTTCGGCGCTGCTGCTGTTCGCGTTTGCCGCGATGAGCGGCTATCTCGCCGGACCGCTGGGTCAGAGTGCAGTGCACGGCCTCAAGCTGGTCGCTGTCGCTGTTGTCGCGCAAGGTGTGCTCGGCATGGCGCGCACGCTGACGCCCGATCGCAACCGTGCCTTGATGGCCGCCGTGGCGGCGGGATTGATTGCGATCAGCGGCAGTGCCTTGATGCAATTACTGGTGGTGGCCATCGGCGCCGCGCTGGGTCCATGGGTGTGCCGACAGGTCGCCGCGAAGCGAGGGGATACGTTCGCGCTGAACTACGGTCGGCGCACCGGCGGCGTCGTGTTACTGATCTTCGGCGCGTTGCTGGCGACGTCGTTGTTTGTGGCTCCAGGCCTACCGCCGCTGGCACAGGTGGCTGGTGCATTCTATCGCGCCGGCGCGCTCGTGTTCGGTGGCGGGCATGTCGTGCTTCCGCTGTTGAAGCAAGCGGTAGTCGATCCCGGCTGGGTCAGCAGCAATACGTTCCTAGCCGGCTATGGCGCGGCGCAGGCCGTGCCTGGCCCCATGTTCACGCTGTCCGCGTTTCTCGGCGAACGTCTGCACGGCGGTCAGGGTGGCGTGCTTGGTGCCACCGTCAGCCTGCTGGCGATGTTTTTGCCGGGACTGCTGCTAGTCGCCGGCGCCTTGCCGTTCTGGCGGACGCTCGGCAATCGGGACGGCGCCGCTCGCATGCTGGCGGGTGTCAATGCGGCGGTGGTCGGTCTGCTGGCAGCGGCACTTTACGATCCGGTGTGGGTCAGCGCTGTGAATGACGCCAGGGATTTTGCCATCGCGCTGATCGCGTTCACGCTGCTCGTAGCCGCGCGTTGGTCCGCACTGGCCGTCGTTGCCTGGTGCGTCGCGGCCTCCGTCTTGCGGGTGGTTTGGGGTTAATGGCAGCGAGCGAACGCCGATGGCGCTAGAGGTCTCGCCTGGAGTGCGCAAGGGTCGGAACCTGCCTTGCCCGAGCAGCCGGCTCTGCCGCCAGATGAGGATCGGCATCGCTGAAGGTGTAGTGCTGAATCAGTGCATCATCGGAGCCCGGTAACGCGAGCACGAGCATGGTGGTCAGCGCCGGAACGGTCGTCATTTGAGCTGGAATACGCGTGTTTCCGAACGTCCTCGTTATGCATCGTCGTTTGGATTGTGCAGTGGCCGCAGTTCGCCGCGAGCGACGGCGTCAGGAACGGCGAAGGAATACCGCCCCAACATATTGATGTGCTCATGCAAGAGCGGCGACAAGCGCGCGATGTCCTCGTCGCGCATGGTGTAGCCTTCCGTCCGAAGCTGCTGCAAGGCCGCTTCCAGGTAGATCGTGTTCCACAGCACGATCATGTTGAGCACCAGGCCCAGTGCACCCAGCTGGTCTTCCTGACCCTCGCGATAGTGCTGCCGCAATTCACCCCGCCTGCCGTGGAACACGGCACGGGCCACGCTGTGGCGACCTTCGCCGCGGTTGAGCTGCGCGAGGGTACTGCGCCGTTTGGCTTCGTCGTCGATGTAGGTCAGCGTATGCAGGGTCTTGTCGATCCGGCCGAACTCAGCAATGGCTTGTGCCATGCGCGTGGATCGGTCGCCAACCTGCAGGGTACGCATGATGCCCATTGCCGGTACCCGGCCAAGTTTGAGTGAGCCGGCCAGACGTAACATGTCATCCCAATAGGGCGCGATCTTTTGCAGGTTCAGGCGGTGGGTGGCGATCGCGTTGAGCTGCCCATAGTCGGCGTGCGGGTCGATCCGCCAAAATCGAGTGCCGCCGATGTCGGCCAGGCGTGGGCTGAAGCGGTAACCCAGCAGGCGGAACAAGCCGAACACGATGTCGCTGTAGGCACCTGTATCGGTCATGATCTGCGTCGGTTGCAGGTCGGTTTGCTGTTCGAGTACGACGGCCAGCAGGATCAGGCTATCGCGCAATGTACCGGGCACTGTGATGTCGTTCAGGCCGGAAAATTGGTCCGACAGCAAGTTGTACCAGGTCACACCGCGACCGACGCCGAAGTATTTCGGATTCGGGCCGGCATGCACCGTGCGCACCGGCACCACAAAGCGCATGCCATCGGCCGACGCCACCTCGCCGCCACCCCACTGGTGGGCCAGTTCCAGTCGACTTTGCGCCGCAACCAAGGTCACATTGGCGGCCGTCAACGTGTCGTCACGCAGGTAGTTCTGATCCACCCACGACAGGCGATCACGCTTGAGCGCCGGCACGTCGCCGCGAATCAGTGGCTCCAGTCCCGTGTTGCAGGCTTCGGCCATCAGCACCGCGCACAGGCTCAAGGGTAGATCGACGGCACGAGCAGTGCGCTCCGAAAGATGGGTGAAGGCATCGGTAAAGCCCGTTCGTGCCGCCACCTCCACGATCAATTCGGGCAAGTCCACGCGTGGCAACAAGCTGCAGACCTTCTCACGCAGCGCCACCAGCGAGGCGGGCTCGTCGAGTTTGTCCAAGGGGCTGAGCACTAGCTCCAGTTTGTCGCTCGTGGCGGCCTCGAAGCGTACCGCCACGTTTTCTGGCAACCGGGCGGCGACTACGCGGTAGGTGCGATCCAACTCGTCAGCCAGTGCATCCAACGTCTGCTCGGGCTTGGCTGACAGTCCCAGCGTCCGACAGATGACCGGGCGAGTCGCTTCCCATTCAACACCATCGAGAAGACCCGCTCGGGGATCGGCATAACGCCAACTTGGTGCGACGAAGACATCGCGCCGCTTCAGTGCGGTCTGCAGCTCCTGCAACGCGCAAAAGGTGTAGGCGTGCATGTCGACGCCACCGTCCTCGCGCAAGACATGCTGCTGCCAGGGTTTGCCGATGATGTCACGCGGGGCATTCTGGTTGGGTTTCTTCTTTGTCCCGTTGGCGCGTAGCCAGTCGAGTGCCGCCACAAGAGGCTCACCGGCGGCGTTGGCGTCAAAACGAACATGCTCCAGCAGGGTGGGCAAAAAGCGGCGTACCGTTTTGTATTTGGCATCCAGTTCCTGAAAGTACACGTTGTCGGCGGGCCGGATCAACGCGTTGACGCCATTGAGTGCTTCGCTGAGCGTTTCGCGCGGAATCGCCTCGAACACGCGCAAACGCAATTCGGCATCTGGCACGCGCTGATCCAGCAACATTTGGCAAGCCTTAGCCAAGGTGCCGGCCGCCTGGTCCAGATCCTTCAGCGTGCGCAAGCGCGCTCTCTTGTCCGCCTTGATGGCACCGCCGTAGAGGCCACGCAAAAGCGCCTCCAGGACTTCCAGAGCGTCGTCCTGCGCAGACGCCTCCAAGCAATAGGCGAAGGCCGCCAGAGTCGCCACGCGGCGCAAGGTCGGTAAGCGCAGAATGGCGCTGACCTTGGCCGCACCTGCGAATCGCGCAAGGGCCGACACTCGGGTCGGTGGGAGACGGGTGCTTGCGGGCAAGTGGATGCCCAGCTCGCGTACCGCGTGCAGCCGCCGCAGTGCTTGGACCAGCGACGGGCTGCTGATCATGACCGGCCCGGTGCGAAGACGATCGAGTTCCGATCGCCGCGTGCCCGGCGGAACGACCAGCAAGCTTTCCAGCCGGGCCTGTTGGTCGCGACTGATGCCGCGAGCGAGCATGCGCCATAGCCTTTGCTCCACCCGACTGCGTAGGCGCGCGACGTAGCGTTCGAGAGTGCTGCTGCCGGGTAGCAACACCTTGTGTGTGAGCAACCAAGTGGTCGCTCGCGTGAACAGCACGCTGGGTCGATCCGTACCGGTCCAGCACAGGGCATAGAGCCAGCGGGTCATACGGAACCCTATTTGGCGCTCGTAAATTTCGGCGTAACCAAAGTGGGTTCGAATTTCCTCGATGTGACGTAGTCGCTGGCGTTGATCGTGGTAATCCGCCATGCATCGAGCGGCGTCATTGAGCCCAAGTTGCCTGACCAATACGTCCAGCACACCGAAGGGAACGTGCTTGGTGTCGTCGAGGAAACGACCAAGAAAGCGTACCGTCGTCAACTGCACGGCGAAGCCCAGCCGATTGTGATCGCCCCGCTTGCCGTCGATAAGCTGATGGTCGGCATCGTCCAGATGAAAGTACCGCGCCAGATCCATCGGCGTGGGCTCGCCCACATACCGACCATAGTTGGCGCGTTGCTCAGCGGTGAGAAATTGAACAGGCATGGCGAAGACGATGAGCACGGGGCAAGTGCACAAACGATCGTTTGTGCAATGATGACTGAAGGATCACTGGCAAAGGGCTTGCGCATTGCACAAAGGTGTTGCACAGTAGTATCCATAGGCAATAGGTTTTCGCAACCTGCCTGCTTTTCACCGGGCTGATTCGATGACCATAAAAACTCAAACACTCGATCCGCTCATTTCCGAGTTCCAGACCGAAGCCCAAGCGGCCAGCCATGACCGCTGGTTTCGTGCCCAAGTGCAAGTGGCGATCGACGACCCTCGCCCAAGCGTGCCGCACGATGAAGCGATGGCGCGAGTCCGCGAGACCATTGAAGCCGCGAAGCGCAAATCGACGTCGCCGTAATGCTGCCGATTCGCTGGAATGCGAAGGCGCTGGATGAACTCGACGCCATCGCTGGCTACATCGCCCAGTTCAACCCTATCGCCGCCGAAGGCTTGCAAGACCTTATCGAGGCATCGGTGCTGCCGCTGTCGGAACATCCGTACCTGTATCGCCTTGGCCGCGTTGCCGGCACGCGCGAGATGGTGGCGCATCCCAACTACATCGTGGTTTACCGCGTGTTGGCCGACCAGGTTGAAATTGTCGGCGTCTTGCACGCGGCTCGCGAGTATCCCTAAGCCATGCGCATCGGCTACGCCCGAGTGTCGACCAGAGATCAAGATACGGCGGCGCAGCTTGGCGCACTGAAGACGGCCGGCTGTGAGCTTATCTTCCAGGAAAAAGCGTCCGGCGGGCGCTGGGAACGGCCCGAGCTGCATCGACTTCTCGGACAACTACGCAAGGGCGATGTGGTGGTGGTCTGGAAGCTGGACCGCCTGTCGCGCTCGTTGAAAGACGTCTTGACGCTGATGGAGAAGATCCAGCACGCCGGTGCCGGGTTCCACAGCGTGACCGAAGCGATCGACACCACCTCGCCGGCAGGACGCATGATGATGCAGATGGTGGGGGCGTTCGCCGAATTCGAGCGTGCCATGCTGCGCGAACGTACCAAACACGGGTTGGAAGCGGCACGGAAGGATGGCCGCATTGGCGGGCGGCGCCCCAAGCTCAAGGTGCCCCAAGAGCAGGAAATAGTGAAGCTGGTGCGTACGGGTCAGAAAACGGCCGCGGATGCCGCTCGACTATTCAATGTGCATCCCGCCACCGTGTCGCGGCTGCTTGCGCGGAATCGCCCAACACGGGCTTAAGTGCATCTGCCGTTCCACTGCGCCTCAAACCCCAAACACCACCCCAATACCGATCGCTAAAGCACCGGCCCACCCGCCGCGTACCGCTTTGGCTCGATGCTTGCGCTCTGCTTCCCTGCTGAACGCTCTTTGATCTTAAGGGATTCCCTCAACCGTTCGCGCAGGCGCGCACGCGCGCCGGCCCGGCGGCTATGCCGCCGGATGCCCGGAGCGTGGTGAGCCGCAGGCGAGCCCGCTCCTGCGC
>JBOHZI010000083.1:0-8971 GCA_050738295.1 Gammaproteobacteria bacterium | reverse complement strand
ATGAAGAGGCCCGCTTCGCCCGATGCGCGAGCCGGGGTCTCTTGACCCGAGGCTGTTTGTAGAGTACATTATTTTTACAGCGCCGATTTGATGTCAGATTGCGGGCGCGTTAAAAATACTGCTAAAGAGACGGCCCCGAAAGCCCGCTCTTTGGCAATGACCGAGCGGGTTTTTTATTGCCCGCAGCCGCCGAGTTTCGTGGGTGCATTGCGGGGCGGTCTCGAAATACTGCTAAAGCGCCGGCAGGATCGCCCGCGTGGACAAGATACTGGAAGTCTCCTTCGAGTTTTTCCCGCCGAAGACCGAAAAAATGGAAGCGCGGCTGTGGGAGACGGTCGAGCGGCTCACGGCGTTTCATCCGGCCTTCGTCTCGGTGACCTATGGCGCCGGCGGTTCCACCCGCGAGCGCACACATGCCACGGTGGAGCGGATTCGTCGCCAGACACCGCTGGAACCCGCCGCGCATCTGACCTGCGTCGGTGCCTCGCGCGAGGAGGTGGATGCGATAGCGCGGCGGTACTGGGCCGCGGGGATTCGTCATGTAGTGGCATTGCGCGGCGACGTGCCCGATGGCGAACGTTTCGAGCCGCATCCCGCGGGTTACCAACGGGCTGCACAATTGGTGGCTGGCTTGAAGCAGGTGGCGGACTTCGAGATAAGTGTGGCCTGTCATCCGGAGGTGCATCCCGACGCTGTGAGCCCGGAGGCCGATCTGGACAATCTCAAGGCCAAGGTGGACGCGGGTGCGAGCCGAGCGATGACGCAGTTCTTTTTCGATGTCGAAGCGTATCTGCGTTTCCGTGACCGGGCGTGCGCGGCTGGGATCACGGTGCCGCTGGTGCCGGGGATTCTGCCCATTACAAACTATGCGCGTACCCGCGAGTTTGCCGTGGCCTGCGGGGCCAGGATTCCGGACGCGATCGCGCAGCTATTCGACGACCTCGACGATGAGCCGCAGACCCGCCAACTGGTGGCGGCAAGTATCGCGGCCGATCAGTGCCGTCGACTCGCGGCCGAAGGCGTTATGGAGTTTCATTTCTACACGCTCAACCGTGCAGAGCTGACGGCGGCTATCTGTCGCTTGCTGGGGATGAAGCCGGCAAATGCCGATGTGGCGGCGGTGGGTTGATGGAGCGTGTCGAGATGAGTCGGAAAATGTTTGAGGAATTGCTGGAGAAACGGATACTGGTGCTCGATGGCGGCATGGGCACGCTAATCCAGGACGAGCAGTTCGAGGAGGCGGACTTCCGTGGTGAGCGCTTTGCCGATCATGGGCATGATCTCAGAGGCGATAACGATCTTCTCAACCTGACTCGCCCCGAGCGCATTCGACAGATGCATCTCGCCTATCTCGAGGCGGGTGCGGACATTGTGGAAACCAATACCTTTAATTCCACTTCAATCAGCCAGGCTGACTACGGACTGGAAGCGTTGGCGTATGAATTGAATCGCAGCGGCGCCGAGCTTGCCCGTGCGGCGGCCGACGAGATCACTGCGAGTAATTCGGCTCGTCCGCGTTTCGTAGCGGGGGTACTCGGCCCCACCAATCGCACGGCGTCGTTATCGCCGGATGTGAATCGTCCGGGCTTCCGCAACGTCACGTTTGCCGAGCTGGCGGAGGCCTATCGCGAGGCCGTGCGCGGCTTGCTCGATGGTGGCGTCGATCTGCTGCTGGTGGAAACGGTGTTCGATACGCTGAATGCGAAGGCCGCACTGTTTGCGATCGAAGAAGTGTTCGAAGAGACCGGCCGCCGGGTGCCGCTGATGATCTCTGGCACGATTACCGATGCCAGCGGACGCACGCTTTCGGGGCAGACCCCGGAGGCGTTCTGGCATTCGGTGGCGCATGCGCGCCCGCTTGCGGTCGGACTCAACTGCGCGCTCGGCGTGGAGCAGTTGCGGGCACATGTGTCGGAGCTTTCGCGCGTCGCCGACACTTACATCAGCGCGCATCCGAACGCAGGTCTGCCGAACGAACTCGGTGGCTACGACGAGTCGCCCGAGTTCATGGCGGCGCATCTCGCCGAGTGGGCTGAAGCGGGGTTACTGAACATCGTCGGTGGTTGTTGCGGTACCACGCCTGTCCACATACGTGCGATTGCTGAAGCCGTCGCCGGCAAGCCGCCGCGTGTCGTCCCCGAGCGTCCTGCACGCCTGCGGCTCTCCGGCCTGGAGCCGGTGGTGATCGGACCGGAATCGAATTTCGTCAATGTCGGTGAGCGCACCAACGTAACCGGCTCAGCACGTTTCAAGCGGTTGATTCTTGCCGGTGACTACGAGACTGCGGTGGAGGTCGCACGCGAACAGGTCGAAGGCGGTGCCCAGATCATCGACGTCAACATGGACGAAGGCATGCTCGATGGCGAGCAGGCGATGACGACCTTTCTCAACCTGATTGCCGCCGAGCCCGACATCTCCCGTGTACCGATCATGCTGGATTCCTCAAAGTGGTCGGTGATCGAGGCCGGATTGCGCTGCGTGCAGGGCAAGCCGATTGTCAATTCGATCAGTTTGAAGGAAGGTGAGACGCCGTTCCTGGAACAGGCGCGCCTCGCTCGCTGCTACGGCGCGGCGGTGGTGGTGATGGCCTTCGACGAAGAAGGCCAGGCGGAAACCGTCGAACGCCGGCTTGCAATCATAGAACGTGCTTACAAGCTGCTTACGGAGACGGTGGGCTTTGCGCCGCAGGATCTTATCTTTGATCCTAATATTTTTGCGGTCGCGACCGGTATTGAAGAGCACAACGATTACGCCCGTGCCTATATCGAGACCGTGGGCAAGATCAAGGAACGTTTCCCTCGTGTGTTTACGAGCGGTGGATTGAGCAACGTCTCGTTTTCCTTCCGAGGCAACGAACGCGTACGCCAGGCCATGCATGCGGTATTTCTCTATCACGCGATTGCGGCTGGTCTCGACATGGCGATCGTTAACGCAAGCCAGCTCGCCGTGTACGACGACATCGACTCAGAACTGCGCGAGGCGGCGGAGGATGTGATTCTCAATCGTCGCCAGGATGCGAGCGATCGCCTGCTCGCGCTGGCCGAACGTTACGTAGGCGAAGCGGTTGGCGGCGGACGCGAGCGCGATCTCGCCTGGCGGGAGAAACCCGTCAACGAACGGATCAGCCATGCGCTGGTCGAAGGCGTCGCCGATTTCATAGAAGAAGATGTGGAAGAGGCACGACAGGTGGCCGTGCGTCCGCTCGATGTCATCGAAGGGCCGTTGATGGACGGTATGAACGTGGTCGGCGATTTGTTCGGCGCGGGCAAGATGTTTCTGCCGCAGGTGGTGAAATCCGCGCGCGTGATGAAAAAAGCCGTTGCCTGGTTGCTGCCTTATATGGAATCCGAAAAGGACGGCATGGCGCGTGCCAAGGGCAAGATCCTGATGGCGACGGTCAAGGGCGATGTACATGACATTGGCAAGAATATCGTCGGCGTCGTGCTCGGCTGCAACAACTACGAGGTGATCGATCTTGGTGTGATGGTGCCGGTCGCAAAAATTCTGGAAACGGCACGTGAGCTGAAGGTGGATATCATCGGCGTGTCGGGCCTGATTACGCCTTCGCTGGAAGAAATGGCACATGTTGCCAGCGAAATGAAGAGGCTCGGCTTCAAACTGCCGCTGCTGATTGGTGGTGCGACCACCTCGCGCACGCACACGGCGGTCAAGGTGGCACCGAAATACGATGGGGCCACGGTATACGTGAAGGATGCCTCGCGGGCCGTGGGCGTGGTGTCGAAATTGCTGGGGAGTGACTGCGCGAACTATGTCAGCGGGATAGCGCAGGAATACGAAACCGTGCGCGGCCATTATGCTGCCAAACAAAAAACAGATCGGTTGGTACCGTTCGCTGCTGCGCGCGCCAACGCGCCGCGTGTCGAGTGGACGGATTACGAGCCGCCCCGGCCGCGCGCGCCGGGCATTCACACGTTCGAGAATTTTTCCCTCGAAGATATCCGACGCTATGTTGACTGGACGCCATTCTTCCATGCCTGGCAGGTGCGCGGGAGCTATCCGAAGATCCTGGATGACCCCGAAAAGGGCGAAGTGGCGCGCAAGCTCTTTGCTGAAGCTCAGGAGATGCTTGAGCGTATGATCACCGAACGCTGGGTCGAGGCACGCGGCGTGGTGGGCCTGTTCCCGGCCAACCGGGTAGCGCCGGAGTCGGTCGCGATTTATGCGGACGAGGATCGCAAGCGCGAACTCACACGGCTGCACTTCCTGCGCCAGCAGCAGCACAAGCCCACCGGGAAATTCAATTACAGTCTGGCCGATTTTGTCGCCCCGCTCGAGAGCGGTCGAACGGACTGGATGGGTGCTTTCGCCGTCACGGCCGGCCTCGGTACTGCCGAGCGTGCGCAGGCGTTCGTGGACGCCAACGATGACTATAGCGCGATCATGGTCAAGGCGTTGTCCGATCGTCTGGCCGAGGCTTTCGCCGAATTGATGCACGCCAGGGTGCGTCGCGAACTGTGGGGCTACGTGCCGGGGGAAGCGCTCAGTAACGAGGCGCTGATCGCCGAAGGTTACCAGGGCATTCGCCCCGCGCCCGGTTACCCGGCCTGCCCCGAGCATACGGAAAAGGGGAAGCTGTGGGATTTGCTCGATGCGCACGCAAATGCGGGTATCGAGCTGACCGAAAGTTTTGCCATGTGGCCGGCGGCGGCCGTCAGCGGCTGGTATTTCTCACACCCCGAGTCGCGTTACTACGCACTCGGCAAGGTCGATCGCGAACAGGTCGCCGATTACGCCGAACGCAAGGGCTGGAGTATGGAAGAAGCCGAACGCTGGCTCGCGCCCAACCTGGCCTACGAACCAGAGCCCGCGCGCAACGTTGCTTGATCCGGGACTGCGGGCTGGGAAGAAAGAACTAACCGCAGGGCACGCAGAGGTCACGGAGATTGGCACCGGTATTGGGTTTTCCAGCGATAATCTCTCTGCGTCCTCTGTGGTTGGCTTTGCTGAATCAGGGCCCAGCGCGAGGTTGCCTAATGCGTGGAATCACTTGGCGAGTTCAGGGCGGTTGCGGAAGTCGTCCAGTGCCTCGGGGTTAGCCAAGGCTTCGGTGTTTTTGACCGGCCGGTTGTGGATAACTTCGCGTACGGCGATTTCGCTGATCTTGCCGCTGCGTGTGCGTGGCAGATCGGCTACCTCGAGAATTTTGGCAGGCACATGACGCGGGGTGGTGTTGGCGCGGATCGTGTTGCGGATACGCTGGCTCACTTCGTCGTTGAAGGTCTCTCCGGGCTGCATGCGCACGAATAGAACGATGCGTACGTCATCACCCCAGGTCTGCGCTACGGCAAGGCTTTCGAGTATTTCGGGCAGCTTTTCCACCTGACGGTAGATTTCCGCCGTACCGATGCGCACACCGCCCGGATTGAGTACGGCATCTGAGCGACCATAGATAGTGAGGCCGCCATGTGGGCTGATCCGGGCCCAATCGCCGTGCCGCCAGACGCCGGGGAATTTGTCGAAATACGCCGCGTGGTAGCGCGAGCCATCAGGGTCGTCCCAGAAGCTTACCGGCATGACCGGGAAGGCGCGGGTGCAGACCAGTTCTCCCGGCTCTCCGGTCACGGGGTGGCCGTTTTCGTCGAAAGTCTTCACGGCCATGCCGAGGCCGCGGCATTGCAATTCACCGCGCCAGACAGGCAGAATCGGACAGCCCAGCGCGAAGCAGGAGACGATGTCCGTGCCGCCGGAAATGGAGGCGAGTTGCACGTTGGGATGGAGTTCGCCGTACACGTAGTCGTAATGTTCGGGAAGCAGCGGCGAGCCGGTCGAAAGGATCGTCCGTACGGTTGCGAGCTGCTTGCCCTGTTCGCCGTCCACCCCCGCCTTGTGCAGCGCCGAGATAAACTTGGCCGAGGTGCCAAAAACATTGATTTTTTCCTCCGCGGCAAGACGCAGCATCGCATCGGCGCCTCCGTGCATCGGTGCGCCATCGAAGAGTACCAGCGTGGCGCCGAGTGCCAGGCCGGAGGCCAGCCAGTTCCACATCATCCAGCCGCAGGTGGTGAAGTAGAAGATGACGTCCTCGCGGCTCACATCGGTGTGCAGCCCGAGTTCCTTGAAGTGCTGGAGCAGCACGCCGCCGGCCCCGTGCACGATGCACTTGGGTTGGCCCGTGGTGCCCGAGGAATAGAGAATGAATTGTGGATGATCGAAGGGGACCGGGACGAAGTCGATGCTGTCGGCGTCACGACAGAAGTCGTGCCAGTGTGTGGCCTGCGGCAACCCGGACAGATCGGGCGTGTCCGTAACATGTGGCACCACGACCAAGTGCTCCAGCGCGGGCAGGCCTGCCGTGATCTCATGTAACCGTTCGAGGCAATCGTAGGTCTTGCCGTTGTAGAAGTAACCATCGGCTGCGATGAGCACTTTCGGTTCGATCTGGCCGAAACGGTCGAGCACGCCGTTGACACCGAAGTCCGGGGAAGTGGACGAAAAGGTGGCACCCAGGCTCGCCGTGGCAAGCATCGTGATGATCGTTTCCGCCATGTTGGGCAGGTAGGCGGCGACGCGGTCGCCCTGTTTTACTCCCGCCTGATCGAGTCCGGCACGCAGAGCGGCCACGGCTTTGTACAAATCGGCGTAGCTCAGCGTGCGTCGGTGCCCGGCTTCGTTGCGGAAAATGAGGGCGGTGCGTTCGTCACGGTAGCGCAGCAGGTTCTCTGCAAAATTGAGTTGCGCACCAGTAAACCAGCGGGCGCCGGGCATGACGTCGTTCTCCAGCACGCTATCCCAGCGCTTCGCGCTTTTGACGTCGAAGAAGTCCCAGAGCAGCGGCCAGAATTGTTCACGTTGTTCGATGGACCATTGCCACAAGGCCGCGTAGTCGTTGAGTTCGAGCCCGTGGCGCTTGTTAGCTTCGCCCATGAAGCGTGCCATCGCCGAACGGCAAGCCGCTTCGGGCTCTGGCTGCCACAACGGTTTCTCAACGGTCATGCTGTCTCCCGCGTCCGCTCATCGTGTGTGCCGAATTTTACTTGTCGAGTTCGGCTTCGAGTTCGGGTAATACCTCGAACAGATCGCCCACCAGCCCGAGATCCGCCACCTCGAAGATGGGCGCGTCGGCGTCCTTGTTGATGGCGACGATGGTGCCCGCATCCTTGATTCCCGTGAGGTGCTGGATGGCGCCCGAAATGCCGACGGCCACATACAATTCGGGGGCAATGATTTTGCCCGTTTGCCCGACCTGAAAGTCGTTGGGCACGAAACCGGCATCGACCGCCGCGCGCGAGGCGCCCACCGCGGCGCCGAGTTTGTCGGCGAATTTGTAAATGATGTCGAAGTTTTCCTTCGAGCCAACGCCGCGTCCGCCGGAGACTACACGCGGGGCCGATTGCAGGTCGGGGCGTTCGCTTTCCTCGGCGTCGAGTTTCACGAATTCGGTGTGAGTCGGAAGCTCTACAGATAGCTCGCGGGCTTCGATCTTCGCATCGCCATCGCCGCCCACCGGCTTCCAGGACGCGGCACGCGCCGTAGCGAAGAGCACGGCATCGCCCGGTACGGACACGGTCGCGATGACGTTGCCGGCATAGATGGGACGCTTGAATTCGCGCTCGCTCAGCACTTCCATGACGTCGGTCACCATCGGGCTCCCGGCCAGCGCCGCGGCCCGCGGCAACACGTCCTTGCCGAAGGTGGTGGAGGCCATCAGCACGTGACTGAAATCGGTGCTCAGCGCGGCGATTTGCGGGGCCAGCACAGCCGCCAATGGATTGGCGTTCTCGTCCCGCTCAATCGTGAGCACCTGGCCGACGCCGTCCAGTTTCGCTGCTTCCTTGCCGAGGGTGTCCGCAGACTTGGCGAACACGGCAACGGTGATTCCGCCGCCGATGGCCTGGGCGCAGGACACAGCGCGCGCCGTGGCGGAAGACAGTTGCTTGCCGTCGTGCTGGGCTATAACCAATAGTTTGCTCATTTGATCAACCCCTTGCTTTTGAGTTCGGCGACCAGTTCCGCCGCACTTTCCACCTTGTGTCCGCCCTGCCGTTGGGGCGGGGCCTCGTAGGCCTTGAGTTCCAGTGCCGGCGTCTCGTCCAGACTCAGATCGTCCAGTGCACGCGTATCAAGCGGCTTTTTCTTGGCCTTCATGATGTCGGGCATCTTCACGAAGCGCGGTGTGTTCAGGCGCAGATCTGTGGTTACCACGGCGGGGAGTTCCACGCGGATGGTCTGCAGGCCTTCGTCCACCTCCCGTGTGACGGTCGCCTTGCCGTCTGCGATGTCGAGCTTCGAGGCGAAAGTGGCCTGCGGACGCTGCCACAGTGCAGCCAGCATCTGGCCGGTCTGGTTCGCGTCGTCGTCGATTGCCTGTTTGCCCATCAGCACGAGGTCGGGCTTTTCCTCCTCGACAATCTTGAGCAGAGCCTGGGCGGCGAGCAGCGGCTGGACGGCGCTGTCGGTGGTGACAAGCAAAGCCCGGTCGGCGCCCATGGCGAGGGCTGTGCGCAGTTGCTGCTGGGCGGCATCAGGGCCGATGCTGACGGCCACGATTTCGGCTTCGGTGCCGTTTTCGCGGATGCGCAGTGCTTCTTCCAGTGCGATCTCGTCAAACGGGTTGATACCCATCTTGACGCCATCGGTGGCGACGCCACTGCCGTCGCGCTTGATTTGTACGCGCACGTTGTAGTCCACGACGCGCTTGATGGCAACCAGTATCTTCATGAAGCGTTCTCACTCTGTCGCCCTTCTGGCGATGCGGGTTTGCTGCCCGGATGCCGCGGATGGCCGAAAGCCGGGGAGTTTCGCCCCATTTTACAGGACTCACCCCAACGTGCTGGAGATCAGGCGATAGTGTAGTGCGCCGTAATTAGCGGACATTATGCGCGAGTGGCTTTTTGTGGCTGACAAGGCGCGGCGACGAGGTGTAGCCGTAGCTACGGCGAGGAGCCGCAACGCCGTCAGGCGCGAAAAGACGCCGTGCATAAGTTCGATCAATTGCGTCACACTACACTGG
>JBOHZI010000082.1:0-9052 GCA_050738295.1 Gammaproteobacteria bacterium | reverse complement strand
CATGATGATTCCCTCTTCAAGTTGAGCTGCCACCGCCAATCAGGTCGCGGATGGGCGCGCGTGCGGCATGGTGCGCAGGTCCCCAGGCTGCGGCGAAAACCACGGCGGCGATGATGACGATGCCCGCCACGTAAAGGCCTATGTCGAATACAGGTGTTTGATAGAGCGCGCTCGCGATCACGTGACCGAGCAGATACGCTCCGGCGAGGCCGAGCGGCAGGCCGATGGCGAGCAGCCATGCAGCTTCGCGGAAGCCTAGCCGAAGCAGCGCCCCCGGGCTCGCGCCGAGCGCAGCGCGGATGCCATATTCTCCGAGGCGTGCGCGGGCGATAAGGGCGGTGATGGCAAACACTCCGAGCGCCGCGAGCAGCAGGGCCAGCGCGGCAAAGGTAATCACCATGCCGGCACCGGCTGCACGAAATACCGAAGCACCCTGAACGAGTTGTGGCAGCGTGACTATCTTGTAAACGGCGCTATGAGGCAGGGTTTGTTTTATGGTGCGTCTGAGTGAGGCCATGAAGGGCGCAGTTACCCCATGAGTCTGCATGACCGCTATGAGTATGTCTCTGTCCCCGGAACGTCGCGGATGGTACGCAGTGCCGGATGGATATTTTTTGGGTTGTGGATTCCAGACGATGTTGCGGGTCACGCCGACGACGCGATAGTCTGCCCCTACGTGAATCGTTTGGCCTATCGCTTTTTCAGCGCTCCCGAAGAACCGCTTCGCCAGTGTCGCATTGATCACAGTTTCGGGCACGTGATTGGCGATGGCGTTCGTGCCGAAGGCGTGGCCAGCCACAAAGGGAATATGCATAACAGAGAAGAAATCGGCATCGATAGAGGGATCGTTAACCCGGATATTCTCGCCCTCCTTGCCCGTGCCGACGGGATAGGCCGTGTCCATGGGGTGGCCGATGCTTGAGAACGGCAGCATGTTGGTGGCCGTAGCGCTCTTTACCTCCGGGAGTGCCATCAACCGTGGTTTAAGTTTTGTCCATGCCTGCCGCGTGTCGGTATCGTGTGGAGTGAAAACCATCGCGGCAATTCGACGTGTGGGCTTGAATCCCAGAGGTTGAGCGAGGACTCGCCACAAGCTTGTGCCGAGCAGACCGCCGGCGATCACGAGCGCACAGGCCAGCGCGATTTGTACCGTTCCCAGTGTGCGTTGCAGTCGGCGCGGCCCTTTGCCGCCGGTTGCAGTCGGGCCGTGACCGAGTGTTTTGAAAAGGCGTTGACCTGTGGAGATCAGGGCGGGCCCGAAGGTAACGGCCATCATGGCCACGGCAGTCAATACCCAGGTAAACACGATGACGGGCGAAGTGAGCACAACCTGAAAAGGCGATAAGGCGGGCGGCAAACCGAAGGCGTGCAGGGCGCGGGTGGCGATCCAGGCGAGTAGCGTCGCGGTGCCTCCTACCGCGAGCGCGATCGGCAGGTGCTCGATCAGAATCAGGCGCACGAGACCGCTGCGACTCGATCCCAGCACCCGGCGTAGTGCAAACTCGTGTTGGCGCGCGCGCTGACGAACCAGACCGAGATTAACGGTGTTGGCTATTGCCAGAAGTAAAAGCAATCCGGCCGCCGCCTGGAGTAACCACGGCAAACCGCCCACGCCGAATTGTGCAAGAAACATGGCGTGAACGGGTTTGGCATCGATCTCGTAACCGCCTTTCTCAAGATAGGCCTGATGCCAGGGGGCGGCATTGCTCTGAATGCTTGCCCGTGCCCGCTGGAGTTCCAGGTCAAGTTGGTGCTGCGATACTCCCGGCTTGCGCCTTACGGTCATCCAGTAGTTGATGTCGGTGCTGTTCCGCGCAACCGATGTTGTCATGACAAGCGGCAGCCATGCACTCATCTTGTAGTCTAGAAAAAAGTTGCGCGGCATGACGCCCACGATGCGATAGGATTGCTTGCCCACCCGAAGCGACTGGTCGAGTATGTTCTTCTCGCCGCCCAGGCGGAGTTGCCAGAAGAGGTAGGAAATAACGGCTTCCGGTGGGCCACCGGGCTGATCGGCGTTTGCTGCGGGCAAGCGGCCGACAACCGGCTGCACGTCCAGCGTGCGAAACAATGATGGTGTTACGCGCTGATAGCCGATGAGTTGCGTTTTGCCGTCGATAGTGGCGGGCGAGCCAACAGGCCAGGTAAATAAGCCCGCATTAGAAATTCCATCCAGGTTACGTTTGAGCGTCAGATAACTCTTGACCGACACCAGTGATCTTGTCTGCCCGATGGCAGGCAAGCGCGCGCGTACCACCGAGAGCTGGTTCGGTTGCGTGTAGGGCAACGGTTTCAAAAGAAAACCATACACAATCGCGAACACGGCGGCGTTGGCGGCAATAGCCAACCCCAGCATCACCCAGGCCGCAATGGGGTAACCGGGCTTGCGCACGAGACCGCGCATCACGCTGCGCCCGTCGGCCGCCAATCCGGAAAAAGAAGAAAAGCCTTTCATATCGTTGTCCTCAACCTTGAATTAAATAAACCGTAATCAACTAAGCTTCCGTCATTCCCGCGCAGGCGGGGATCCAGTAGGACGTTGTATCCCGACTTCGTCGGGATGCTTTTTGACTGGGTTCCCGCTTTCGCGGGAACGACGAGGTAAGAGGTTGACGTACATCACTGCGTGCCACCCCCGCCGATGAGGTCTCGTATCGGCGCGCGCGCGGCGCGGCGGGCGGGACCCCAGGCAGCGACGAAGACCACGGCGGCGATGATGACGATGCCGAGCGCGTAAAGCCCCGCGTCGAATACGGGCGTTTGGTAAAGCGCGCTCGCGATCACGCGGCCGAGCAGATACGCCCCGGCAAGACCGAGCGGCAGGCCGATGGCGAGCAGCCAGGCAGCTTCGCGGAAGCCGAGTCGTAACAGCGTCGAAGGACCGGCACCAAGCGCGGCACGGATGCCGTATTCGCCAAGGCGCGCTCGCGCGATGAAGGCGGTGATGGCAAAGACTCCGAGGGCCGCAAGCAAGAGCGCGAGCGCGGCAAAGGCGGTGACCATGCCTGCACCCGCCGCACGGAATACGGCTGCGCCCTGCACAAGTTGCGGATAAGGTGTCATTCGGAAAATCACGCTACCCGGCAGAGCATTTTTGATCGTTTGCTTGAGGGCGTTCATTGCTGGCGCCGTAGACCCTTGTGTCTGGGTGATCACGGTAAAACCTTCGGGGAACAGGCCCAACGGAATGTAAGCTGTGCCGGATTGGTATTGGCCCGGTGTAGATGCCCACAGGACGCTGCGGGTTACTCCGATGACCCGGTATTTCTTGCTGACGGAAAGACTTTGTCCTATCGCTTTGCGGTCACTGCCGAAAAACTGCTTGGCAAGAAAATCATTGATAATGATGACTCGCGCCTGATTGGCAATCTCGTCGGATTTGAACGCACGTCCGGCAATGAACTGGATACCCAGCGTTGAAAAGAAACCCGCGCTGACCAAGGGTATCTTCGAGTGGATGGTATGGTCCTTGCCAACCATGCTGATATCGCCCATGCTGAAATTCCCTGTAAAAGGCGCCATGCCAGTGACAGCCGTGCTTTTTACCTCGGGCAATTTCATTAATGCCGGTTTGAGCTTCGCCCATGCCGCGGCATAGCTTTTTATGTTGTCGGGCGGTACGACAATAGCGACGATCCGATGTTGCGGAGTGAAACCGACGGGTTGTGACAGTACCCGCCACAGGCTCAGCCCCAGTAGCCCGCCGGCGATAACTAGTGCACAGGACAGTGCAATCTGCACCACGCCCAGCGTGCGTTGGATCCGGCGTGGCCCCTTACCGCCGGTAGCGGTGGGGCCGTTACCGAGTGTGCCGAGCAGGCGTCGCCCGGTGACGAGCAATGCCGGACCAAATGCCACGATGAGTACCGCCAGCACGGTGAGTATCCAAGTGAAAGCCATTACGGCGGGTGCCAGTGTGACGTGAAAGGGAGAAAAGGCGGGCGGAAGGCCGAAGGCGTGCAAGGACCGGATGCCCTCCCAAGCCAGCAGCGTTGCCGTGATGCCGACTGCAAGCATGATCGGCAGGTGCTCGATCAGGATTAAACGAACGAGTCCACTGCGGCTTGAACCCAGCACGCGGCGCAGTGCAAATTCGTGCTGGCGCGCGCGTTGGCGCACCAGGCCCAGATTCACGGTATTAGCCAGCGTAAGCAGCAGCAACAATCCAGCCGCGGCTTGCAATAGCCAGGGCAGATGGCCGACGTCGGAGTAGTCGTTGAGGGCAATGGAATGCGGCGATCGGGCATCTATCGTGTAGCCGTTCTTGATATCTGCGGTCCGATCTTTCGGCGTTTCCTTCTCCAGTATGCGTTGCAGGTAATTGGCAAGCTCCAGGTTCAGGCGGTGCTGCGACACGCTCGGTTTGCGCCGCACCATCATCCAGTAGTTGATGTTGTCGTTCTGCGCTCGTTTCGGCGTCATGACATAAGGCAGCCACGCATCCCTGTTTCCTGTTTGGATGAAAAAATCGGCTGGCATAACGCCCACAATCCGATACGCTGTGCCGTCTGTCTTGAACGATTGGCCGAGAACTTTGCGGCTGCCGCTATAGGCGCTCTGCCAGAGGTGCCACGAAATAACAGCTTCCGGAGGGCCGCCGGGTTGGCCTGCGCTCGCTGTCGGCAAACGGCCGAGGATGGGTTGAACACCAAGCGTACGGAATAGCGAAGGCGTGACTTTCTGGTATGTGAGCAAGCGGGCATGGCCGGCGATGGTCGCTACGCCGCCACCGGGGTTAGTGGATAGCCCGGCATCTGCAATTCCGCCGAGTCCCTTCTTGAGCGCAAGGTAGGTCTTGACGGACACCAGCGGTGTATTCAAACCAATTTTTGTCACCTGCTCGCGCACCACCGAGAGTTGACTCGGTTGTGCATACGGCAAAGGCTTGAGCATAAAGCCGTAAACGATGGCGAACACGGCGGCGTTGGCGGCCACGGCAAGCCCCAGCATCACCCAGGCCGCAATGGCGTAACCAGGTTTGCGCACGAGCCCGCGCATGACGCTACGCGATTCAGCAATAAAGCCCGACGAGAAAAGCGAAGTAAAACGTTTCATATCGTTGCCCTCAAACTTGAATCAGCGGATTTTCCGTCGTTCCCGCGAAAGCGGGAACCCAGTAAAAAGACTGGATACCCGCCTTCGCGGGTATGACGAAGCAGGGATTTCGTACATCATTGCGTGCCGCCTCCACCGATGAGATCGCGGATGGGCGCGCGTGCGGCACGGTGTGCGGGGCCCCACGCTGCGGCGAAGACCACGGCGGCGATGATGACAATGCCGAGTGCGTAAAGTCCCACGTCGAATACGGGCGTCTGGTAGAGCGCACTCGCGATTACGCGGCCGAGTAGATACGCCCCGGCGAGGCCGATTGGCAGACCGATGGCGAGCAGCCAAGCCGCCTCGCGGAAGCCGAGCCGCAGCAGCGCCGAAGGACCGGCACCAAGCGCGGCACGGATGCCGTATTCACCGAGGCGCGCGCGTGCGATGAAGGCGGTGATGGCGAATACGCCGAGTGCAGCGAGCAGTAAGGCCAACGCGGCGAAAGCTGCGACCATGCCGGCCCCGGCGGCGCGGAATACGGATGCACCTTGCACCAGATTCGGCAAGGTGGAGACGCGCATTACAGCGCTACCGGGTAGAGCACGCTCGATGCTCTTCTTGAAGATGTTGATTAGGGACGCCGATGGGCCGTATGTCTTGGCAACGACAATGAGCAGACCCGCTTGATTGGAGCCCCACGGTACATAAACGTTGCCGGCGTTGTATTGATCCGGTGTCGGTTGCCAGATAACATTGCGGGTGACGCCGATAATTCGGACGGGTTTATCAAGGTGGAGATCCTGTCCCATGGCTTTGTTAACGCTTCCGAAGAAGTGTTTGGCGAGTTCGGCGTTTATGATCGCGACCGGCGCCTGGCTCGCTATCTCTGCCGCTGTGAATGGACGGCCGGCCAGAAACTTGATCCCCATCGTCGCGAAGAATTTGGTGCTGACCGAAGGCACTTCGACGGAGACGGGCCGCACATCTTTGCCTGCATCCACGGGAGTCGCTTCGCCCACATCACGACCGACTTGGGAAAACGGAATCATGTCCGTAGCCGCTACTGAATCGATTCCTGGCAGTTTTTTCAATTGTGGTTCGAGCGAGGTCCAGGCGTCAGATTTCTTGACGTTATGCGGCAAAATGATGGTGGCTTCGATCCGGTGTTGCGTAGCAAACCCCAGGGGTTGCGACAGGATTCTCCAAAGGCTCAAGCCAAGCAGTCCGCTGGCAATAACGAGCGCGCAGGCAAGCCCGATTTGCACCACACCCAAGGTGCGTTGTATCCGGCGTGGCCCTTTGCCGCCGCTCGCAGTAGGACCGTGACCGAGTGTGCCGAGCAGTTTTTTGCCGCTCGCAAGCAAGGCGGGCCCAAAGGCCACCACGAGCACGGCCACTACCGTCAGTATCCACGTAAAGGCAATAACGGTCGGAGCCAGCGTGACGTGAAAGGGAGAAAAGGTGGGTGGTAGTCCGAAAGCGTGCATGGCCCCGATGCCGATCCAGGCAAGAAGCGTTGCCGTGATACCCACCGCGAGCGCAATTGGCAGGTGTTCGATCAGAATCAGGCGTACGAGTCCGCCGCGGCTTGCTCCCAACACATTGCGCAGCGCGAATTCGTGCTGGCGGGCTCGCTGACGCACCAGGCTGAGGTTTACGGTATTGGCAAGCGCGAGTAGTAGCAGTAATCCGGCTGCTGCCTGCAACAACCACGGTAATTTCCCGAAGCCGGAATACATTAGTTCCACGCTACTCAGTGGGCGCGCGTCAAGGGTGTAGCCATTGGAAATCAGGTATGCGCGTTGCGCAGAATCCGCTTTCGCCAACAACCTTTCGCGCTGGCTTTTTAGCTCCAGATTCAGTTGCCGGATTGATACGCCCGGCTTGCGCCGCACGACCATCCAGTCACTGAGGTTGCCGCTTTGCGCGAGTTTCGGCGTAATGGAGTAGGACAACCATGCATCCACGCCTCCGTGCTTGGAAAAGAAATCGTGTGGCATAACGCCGACGATGCGGTATGTTTTATCGTTTACTTTTAACGTTTGGCCAAGGGCGCTTTGTCTGCCGCCGTAGGCGCCCTGCCATAGGTGCCTGGAAATTACGGCTTCCCGTGGGCCGCCGGGTTGAACGGCATTGGCCGCTGGCAGTTGCCCGAGAATGGGGTGCACGCCCAGTGTTCGAAACAACGAGGGCGTCATCTGCTCGTAGCCGAGCAAACGAGTATGGCCTGCAATCTTCACCGGTGCTCCGTCGGGCCCAGTTGCCAGCCCGGCGTTCGTGACGCCCTTGAGTCCCTGCTTCAGCGCAAGGTAGGTTTCTACCGTGACCAACGGGTAGTTAACCCCGATTTTGGGCAAACGCTCGCGCACGACGCTAAGTTGACTCGGTTGCGCATACGGCAGCGGCTTGAGCAGGAAGCCGTAAACAATGGCGAACACGGCGGCGTTGGCGGCAATCGCAAGTCCGAGCATTACCCAGGCCGCAATGGGGTAACCGGGCTTGCGCACGAGGCCACGCATCACGCTACGTGACTCGGCAATAAAACCCGATGAGGAAATCGAAGTAATATGATTCATGTCATTACCCCTATGCTTGGGTTAAAAATTCCGATCAACGGCGTTTCCGTCGTTCCCGCGGAAGCGGGAACCCAGTAAAAAGACTGGATACCCGCCTTCGCGGGTATGACGAATAATTTTGTGTGCTGAGGCATCTTTAGCGTCCTAACAGGCGGCTGACAGGTGCGCTGGTTGCGCGGATGAGCGGTGCGAGTGCCGCGGTAAAAGTGACGATGGCGATCAGCACGACACCGAGTGCGAATATGGGAATTACTGCCGCTGAGATGTGATACAGGAACGAGGCCATGACGCGTTCGAGCAGCCATGCGCACACGAGTCCGACAACGAGTCCGGGGATCAGGGCGCGGGCAGCATCGCGCAGGCCGGAGCGGAGCAGGCGGCTCGGCGAGGCACCGAGAGCGGCGCGGATGCCGTACTCAGGCATGCGTCGACGGACGATGAAAGCCGTTACCGCGAACACGCCGAGCGTGGCCAGTATCAGGGCAAGAATGGCGAAGGCGCCGACCAGCCCGGCCGCCACGGCACGGATGGCAAGTCCGCCGCGAATTAGATTACCGAAAGTCTGAGCCTGATACACCGCGCTGCCCGGTATCGCCTGCTTGAGGGTGCGTTCGATCACGGGAATTGCATTAGCGGCGCCGCCACGAATGTGCGCAACGACCTCCAAGAATCCGCCGCCCCCTTGATTCTCTGCAAGTAGCGTCTGATAGACTGTTCCGGCCACGTTACCGCGAGGGGTGGGTTCCCAGGAGATGTTTTGTGTCACGCCGACGATGCGTCTGTGTTCGTTTCCCATGGTGATGGTGTGACCGATCACGTCAGTGGTTCCGAAAAGGTGCTTGGCGAGCGAGGCACTAATGACAACATCGTTCGCGCTCGTAGTATTTCCGGTCCCACTGAAATGAGTGCCATGTAGCAGCGGAATTGCCAACGTTTGGAAAAATCCACCAGTCGCGATGACGAAACGAGCCCCCGCAGGCTGTTCGCTCAGACTTTGGCCGTCCTTGGCAGTTATCTGACCGTAGTTCAGCCCCATGTTGTTATAGGGAATTCGAAACGAGGCGGCGGCCGATGTCACTTGCGGTACCACCCGCAGTGCCGGTGTCGCGAGTTGCCAAGCGGCGGCAGGGGTTGTTGTTTGCGGCAAGTACAGTTGTAGAACAACGCGATTTTGCGTCTTAAACCCCAGCGGTCGAGTGAAAAGATTCCACAGGCTGACGCTAAGTAAAATACCAGTGATCAGGAGTGCGCAGGCAAGCCCCGTTTGCACAGCGGCGAGTATCCGTTGCATGATCGCGATTCCGCGCGCGTGGGATGCGCTGGGTGAACGCCCGACGGCCCCGAGCAGCCGGCGCGTGCGGGCTAGGCCGCCTGATGCTGCTGTGAGGCAAAGCACGACGATCGCCATCAGAACCACGATGCAACCGATTTCCGGC
>JBOHZI010000081.1:0-9078 GCA_050738295.1 Gammaproteobacteria bacterium | reverse complement strand
GGGTTGCGGTCTGGACGACGCCGGTCGCTGGCGTAATTTGGAAGGAATTTACATGCTCAACAAGGATTTAAACTGATGCCGGATATCGCCATTATCGGAGGTACAGGTCTGACCCGTCTCGAGGGCCTGGAAATTGCGCGCCGCGAGGTGGTGTACACGCCCTACGGTGAGCCGTCAGGGCCGCTGACGCATGGCGTGCTAGCCGGCCGCAAAGCCGTTTTCCTGGCCCGTCACGGCTACGGCCACACCATTGCACCGCACAAGGTCAATTACCGTGCCAACTTGTGGGCACTGAAAAGTATCGGCGTCGAGCGGGTAGTGGCCGTGGCCTCGGTGGGTGGCATCCGTTCCGATCTCGAACCCGGTTCGCTGGCGATACCGCACCAGATCGTGGATTACACCACGCAACGCGAGAACACCTTTTACGACGAGCAGAAAGTGGTGCATGTCGATTTCACCGAACCCTACGATGCGGCCTTGCGCGCGTTCTTGTTACAGGCTGCCGATGCGGTCAAGGTGCATGTGGCGAGCGACGGTGTGTACGGCGCAAGCCAGGGGCCGCGTCTGGAAACAGCAGCCGAAATCGATCGCATGGAACGCGACGGCTGTGACATGGTGGGCATGACGGGCATGCCCGAGGCGGTGCTGGCGCGCGAGCTGGAGCTATCCTATGCCTGCTGCGCCGTGGTGGCCAACTGGGCCGCGGGTCGTGCCCCCAACGGCGGCGGAATTCACGATGAAATCCGTCGCAACCTGGAGACGGGTGTCAGTCGGGCGTGTTTCCTGCTCGAGGCTTTGCTGCCGCTTCTGCCGGCGGCGTAACCTGGCGCACCAGCGCGAGCACACCGAACGCGGCGGTATCGAAGTATTCCATCTGTCCCAACGTAACCTGATGGCTTTCCTGCAGGGCAAAACACTGGCGTGCAATCGTCGGCATGGCAACTGAAGTCGGTATGGGTGCGGATACTGGCGTCGCGCTCATGGCTACTGCAGTAGTGGCAGGGGCGGATGCCGTGTCCAGCGGGGGTGCCTGCACCACAATGCCGGGCGGCGGTGGCTCGCACAGGCGCAGGTCAAGCTGGATATAGGGTTTGTTGGCGGCAATCGCCAGCGTTGCGGTGCCTTGCACCTGTACCGCGGCCTGCGGCGGGTTCTGTACGGACGTTGCCACGGAGCCGTTTGCCGTACCAGCCGGCTGAACCGGGCCGAGACTCACGGGGCGGGTCGAATCCGTGTCGTCACCGGGCTGCATCCAGCCGGTTTCTTCAAGCGGTTCGTAGCCGTTGGTGGTGGCAAGCCGCTGTTGTGCGTGAACCATCAACGTGGAGATCTCGGTCAGCGGTCGGTAATGCGGATCGGTGCCGGCGGACGGATACAGGGCATTCTTTAGCGAAGGAACAGGCACCGTCGACGGCCAGATTTCGCCCTGAGCAGCATTGGGACCAGTGTAGCGGAAGACGAGAATCTCGACCGCGTACCAGGGCTCGCCGCTGGCCGTGGCAGCGGATGCCGGCCACGCGGCTGCTAGGCCGAAGCCCAGTATTGCGATCAGGGTGAGGGATTTAAAGGCACGCATGGCAGTTTCCACTTTTCACCCCGATATTCTACCTGTACCCGTACTCGGGGTTCGGTCCTTGGTGGTGGCTGGCGTCAGATTGGTCAACACGCGGGAAATCAGTTCGTAGCGTTCGGCGAAATCGGGGAGTTCGTGGCGGATGCTCAGACGTTTTTCGCCTTGCAGGCGGTAGTGTTTGGGATCAGTCTGAACTTGCTTGATTAACGCGGTGGTATCGATGGTGGGGGCGGGGTTGAAGTCGATGCGGGCGCCGCCGGTATCGGCATGGATCGCACGGATGCCAAGCCGGCGGGCGCGTTGCTTGATCCGTGTGGCATCGAACAGACGTTGCGCCGCATCCGGCAGGACGCCGAACCGATCGACGAGTTCGGCAGCCAGATCCTCCAGCGTATCTTCGTCCGGTGAACTCGCAATGCGTTTGTAGAGCACCAGGCGCATGTGCACATCGGGCACGTAATCGGCAGGGAGCAGGGCGGAGTCGCCGAGTTCGATTTCGCAGCCGGCATCGAAATCGGTTTCCGCTTCGACATCGCCGCCGGCCTTGAGCGTCTTGACCGCGCGGGCCAGCAGCCGGTTGTATAGTTCCAGGCCGATCTCCTGCATCTGCCCGCTTTGCTGTTCGCCGAGCAGGGCGCCGGCACCACGGATTTCCAGATCCTGGGTGGCGAGAAAGAAACCGGCGCCGAGTTCTTCCATGCTCGCGATGGCGTCGAGTCGTGCTTTGGCGTCACGTCCCAGATATTCCTCGGGCGGCGTAATGAGGTAGGCATAGGCCTGATGGTGCGAGCGTCCAACGCGGCCGCGAAGCTGATGTAATTGCGAGAGTCCGAAGCGATGTGCGTTGTTGATGAGGATGGTGTTCGCGGTCGCGATGTCGATGCCGCTTTCGATGATGGTGGTGGAGACCAGGATGTCGAAGCGGCGGTGATAAAAGTCCACCATCAGCGTTTCGAGTTCTCGTTCGCTCATCTGGCCATGGCCGATGCGCACGTTGGCTTCAGGCACGAGCTGATGAATGCGTTCGGCGAGTTCGGCTATTGAGCGCACTTCGTTGTGTACCACGAACACTTGGCCACCGCGGCGCAGTTCGCGCATCAGCGCATCGCGGATCTGGGCGTCCTGCCATTGGCTGACGACGGTGCGGATCGGCAGTCGTTCTTCGGGCGCGGTGGCAATGAGTGACAGATCGCGGATGCCGGCGAGTGTCATCGACAGCGTGCGCGGGATCGGCGTGGCCGTGAGCGTGAGCATGTCCACTTCGGCGCGCAGCGCACGCAGGCGTTCCTTGTGCCGCACGCCGAAACGTTGTTCTTCATCCACGATAATCAGGCCGAGCGACTTGAGGCGCACGTCGCGCCCGAGCAGGGCGTGGGTACCGACAATGATATCGATGCGGCCCTCGCTCAGTGCCTCGCGGATCGCGCTTTGCTGTTTGGCGCCACGGAAACGGGAGAGCAGTTCGATGCGGACCGGCCAGTCGGCAAAGCGGTCGAGAAAGTTGCGGTAATGCTGATCGGCGAGCAGCGTGGTAGGCGCGAGCAGCACGACCTGGTGGCCGGTCTGAACCGCGACGAAGGCGGCACGCAATGCGACTTCGGTCTTGCCGAAACCGACATCGCCGCAGACCAGCCGGTCCATCGGACGATCACTGGTCAAGTCGGCGATGACTTCGTCGATGGCACGGGCCTGATCCGGCGTTTCGTCGAACGGGAAGGCGGCAGTGAAGCGTTCCCACTCGTCGCGGTCGTAGGTCAGGACTTGCGCAGGCCGGGTTTCGCGTCGAGCGTAGAGTTCCAGCAGTTCGGCGGCGGCATCGCGCGCCTTGGCGGCGGCGCGGCGGCGAGCCTTGTCCCACTGGCCACTGCCGAGGTGCGTGAGCGGAGCATGCTCGGCGTCGCTCCCGATGTAGCGCGACAAACGTTCCAGCGAAGACACGGGGATGTAAAGCCGGTCGTTGTTGGCGTATTCGAGCAGGACGAACTCCACGACCTGGCCGTCAACTTCCTGCGTCATCAGACCGTGGAAGCGTCCGACGCCGTGATCCTGATGCACGACGGGCGCGCCTTCAGCCAGATCGGTCAGATCGCGGATGATGGTGGCCGGGTCGCGAGACCGCTGGCGCTGTCGGCGGCGAGTCGCCGCACGGGCGCCGAACACGGCGGCATCGGGAATCGCCGCCAGTCCCGCACCGGGCATGGCGAAGCCTTCTTCGAGTTCAGCCACGGCGAGCGCGAGCGGCGGCATGGCGGCGCGGTAGTCGGCCCAGCTTTCTGTCAGTTCCGGCAGGGTGGTCTCACGCGCCAGTCTTTCGCGCACGCTTTCACGTCGGCCCGGCGATTCGGCGCTGAACAGCACGCTGGCGTAATCGGCAACGAAAGCCTGGAAGCGACGCAAGGGCGTCGCGGCGTCCGGTTCCATACCGAGTTCCGGCAACTCGGCGATGGCGGTGCACGGCGCGCCACCGAGTTCGATTTGTGGCAGGGTGGCGAGGCGCTCGCGGATTGCCGTGGTCGGGGTAAACGCCTCGTCCGGCTCCAGCAGGGGGCGGGCGATGTCGTGACGGGCGTTTTCGTAACGGGTCTCGATTTCGTGCCAGCTCGCATCGAGCGCCGCATCAAATTCGGGCAAAGTCATGCAGGTGGTGCCCGCCGGCAGGTAGTCGGCAAGATTCGCAGTGCTCTCGTGAAACAGTGGCAGCCAGTTCTCGATGCCAGGCGGCATGCGTTCCCGACTGACGGCGCGGTAGATTTCGGTGGCCATGGGGTCGCCCGCGAAACGGGCTCGCCAGACCTGGCGAAAACGTTTGATGCCGTCCTCGTCGAACGGGAATTCGAACGCGGGCAGCAGGCTGAAACGTTCCTGCGTGGGACCGGAAAGCTGAGTCTGCGGATCGAATTGGCGCAGGGTGTCGATTTCGTTGTCGAACAGATCGATGCGGAGCGGTGATTCGGCACCGGCGGGGTAGACATCGATCAACCCACCACGCACGGCAAATTCGCCGGGTGCGCGAACTTCGGTGACGGCGACATAGCCAGCCGCGATCAACGTACGCTGGAACGGCTCGATATCCAGGCGCTGACCAATGCCGTAGTCGAAGCTCGCACCGGCCAGCCAGTCTTGCGGCGGTAGTCGTTCGAGTGCGGCATCGGCGGTCACGATCACGATACCGGCACCGAGGCGCGGGATCCGGGTGAGTGCACGCAGGCGTTCCGATGCCAGCGCGCGCGGTGGCGAGACGATGTCGTAGGGCAGCATCTCGCGTTCGGGCAGCGTGACGATCGGCAAGTCATCGCCAGCGAAAAAATGCAGTGCGGCGCTCAGTCGATCTGCCATACGCGCATCGGCGGCCAGGGTCAGGATGGGTGCGGTGCAGCGCGCAGCATGCTCGACCAACCCCAATGCCAGTGCAGCCTGCGGTAAACGCGGCCAGCGCCACGCCGCGGGCGGAGCCGGGCGCGCGGTCAGCAGCGGCAGAAAGAGTGGTTCGGGAGCAGTCATCGTGTGCGTATTGTAGTAGGGGCGCGGTTCGGGGCCTGACGGCTGGAAAAAGTTCACCTGTCATCGAGGTTGATTTGGTACTATGTCTTCCCGGTTCAACACAGACACCGGTACCGTAGTGACACGTTATGTATTTGTGACTGGCGGGGTGGTGTCCTCGCTGGGCAAGGGCATTGCATCCGCTTCTCTCGGCGCGCTTCTTGAAGCGCGCGGCATCAAGCCCTCCCTCGTCAAACTCGACCCCTATATCAATGTCGATCCGGGCACCATGAGCCCGTTTCAGCACGGTGAAGTCTTCGTGACCGAGGACGGTGCGGAAACCGACCTCGATCTGGGGCATTACGAGCGTTTCGTGCGGACGCGCACCACCCGCAACAATAACCACACGGCCGGGCAGATTTACGAAGCGGTGATCCGTAAGGAGCGCCGCGGCGAGTATCTCGGGGGCACCGTGCAGGTGATCCCCCACATTACCGATGAAATCAAGGCGAAAATCCGCCTCGGTGCGAACGATGCCGATGTGTGCCTGGTGGAAATCGGTGGCACGGTGGGCGATATCGAGTCGTTGCCGTTCATGGAGGCGATACGTCAGATGGGCGTGGAGCTGGGGCGCGAGAATTGCCTGTTCCTGCATCTGACCCTGGTGCCTTATATCGCTGCCTCGGGCGAAATCAAGACCAAGCCGACACAGCATTCGGTCAAGGAACTACGCTCGATCGGCATTCAGCCGGATGTGCTCATGTGCCGTGCGACGGAGCCATTGCCGCGCGATGCCCGGCGCAAGATTGCATTGTTCACCAACGTACCGGAAGAAGCCGTGATTTCGGGTGTGGATGCCGCCGATATCTACGAAATACCGCTACTGCTGCACGCTGAAGGGCTTGACGACATCGTGGTGAAACGCCTGCATTTGGACACCGGACCGGCAGATTTGTCCGACTGGCAGCGGTTGGTGGAGACGCGGCGCTCGCCGCGCAACGAAGTTGATATTGCCATGGTCGGCAAGTATGTTGATCTGGCCGATGCCTATATGTCGCTCAATCAGGCGCTGTCCCACGGCGGGTTGCAGAGTGCCACGCGCGTCAACATTCACTATATCGACAGCGAGTCGTTAGAGGAGAAGGGCACGTCAGCGTTGGCGCGGATGGATGCGATCCTGGTGCCTGGTGGGTTTGGCGGACGCGGCATCGAGGGCAAGATCCTGGCCGTCGAGTACGCACGGCGCCACTGCGTGCCTTACCTGGGGATTTGCCTTGGCATGCAGGTTGCGGTGGTCGAATACGCTAGCAATGTGGCGGGCTTGTCCGGTGCGCATTCCACCGAATTCGAAACTGATCCTGCACATCCGGTGATCGCTCTCATCGAGCAGTGGCAGGATCGCAGTGGTAGTGTCGAGCAGCGCGATGCCGATGCCGACCTTGGTGGCACGATGCGGCTCGGCGCGCAGGCCAGTCACCTGAGTCCGGACAGCCTTATTCATCGCATCTACGGCCGAGATACCATTCACGAACGCCATCGCCACCGTTTCGAATTCAACAACGGCTACATGGAACGGATGGAGATCGCGGGCATGGTGTTCTCCGGGCGCTCCGACGACGGTCTGGTCGAGGTAATCGAATTGCCCGATCATCCGTGGTTCGTGGCTTGCCAGTTCCATCCCGAGTTCAGCTCCACTCCACTGGATGGTCACCCGCTGTTTGCCAGTTTCATCGAAGCGGCACGCGTGGCACGGGCAAAAACGTCCGAGACACGCGAGGCGGAACGCGCATGAAACTGGGCGCATACGATGTCGGCAACGACAAGCCGCTGTTCCTGATCGCCGGACCCTGCGTGATCGAAAGCGAAGCGCTGGTCATGGAAGTCGCCGGCACGCTCAAGGAACTATGCGATGACTTGAGTGTGCCGCTGATCTTCAAGGCGTCCTTCGACAAGGCGAACCGTTCATCCATCGGAAGCTTTCGCGGGCCGGGCATGGACGCAGGACTCAAGGCGCTGGAGAAAGTGCGTGACGCATTCGGTGTGCCGATCTTGACCGATGTGCATGAGGATACGCCGATCGACGAGGTCGCTTCCGTGGTGGATGTACTGCAGACACCGGCGTTTCTGTGCCGCCAGACAAATTACATCGTGCGCGTCGCCGCGGCGGGCAAGCCGGTCAACATCAAGAAGGGCCAGTTCCTGTCACCGTGGGAAATGGGCAACGTGGTGGACAAGGCGAAGTCCACGGGTAACGAACAGATCATGGTGTGCGAGCGCGGCTTCAGTTTCGGCTATCAGAACCTGGTGGCCGACATGCGCTCGTTGCCGGTGCTGCGCACGACGAGGTGCCCGGTCGTGTTCGACGCCACGCATTCGGTACAGCAACCCGGTGCGCTCGGCGGCCGTTCCGGCGGGCAGCGCGAATTCGTGGCGCCGCTTGCGCGGGCCGCGATTGCAACCGGTGTAGCGGGTGTGTTCATGGAAACACATCCACGCCCCGAAGAAGCACTCTCCGATGGCCCCAATGCCTGGCCACTGGCGAAGATGCGTGATCTGCTCGAAGTGCTCAAAACGCTGGATGCCACGGTCAAGTCGCGACCTTACGCAGAGTCCGAATGGCTGGATCGAACAGACGATTAATTCGCTGGCTGGTGCTAGCCGCGCTGGTGCTGTGCTTTGTTCTGCTGCAACGACAGTTGTGGTTTTCGACAGGCGGCTTGCCACATGGCTGGCACCTGGCGGCGCAAGTGCGTCAGCAGCAAAAGGCGAATGCGGCCTTGAACAAAAGCAATGCCCAGCATCAGGAAGAAATCAAAAATCTGAAAAGTGGCACCGCGGCGGTCGAGGAACATGCCCGGGAAGACCTGGGTCTGGTGAAAAAGGGCGAAACCTTTTACCAGATTGTGCGTGCGCCGCACACGCGACTGGCACCGGCTGCGGCGAGTTTGCGGGCACCGATTACGCTGCCGAAGCCGCCTGCTACCTCGCATGGGGGCTGAGCGATGAGTGTCTGGGCCATCGTGCCGGCTGCGGGTAGCGGCCAGCGTTTCGGCGCGGGCAATCCCAAGCAGTACCAGATGGCGGCGGGCCGACCGTTGTTGGCACATGTGCTCGCTCTTTTATTGACGGCACCCGGTATTGAGGGTCTGGTGCTCGCCACTGCGGCCAGCGATACGCGCTGGCGCGAGTGTGTTCCCGAGAACCACGGGCGCACCTTGTTTACGGCCACGGGTGGCGCCACGCGAGCCGCTTCGGTACGCGCGGCATTGACGGCGATCGAAGGTGTGGCGGCAGCCGATGACTGGGCGTTGGTGCACGATGCCGCGCGGCCCTGCCTCACGCAGGAAGATCTGTCGCGCCTGTTTGCCGGATTAAGCGACGATCCGGTCGGTGGATTATTGGCCGCACCGGTGGTGGATACGCTCAAGCGAGGCGATGAGTCGGGGCATGTGACGGCCACTGAGAATCGGGATGGTTTGTGGCGTGCGTTGACTCCGCAGATGTTTCGTTACGGTCTGCTGTGTTCCGCGCTGAACGGTGCGCTGAATGCGGGTGTCGAGGTGACCGATGAGGCGAGTGCCATGGAGTGGGCCGGTCATGCGCCGCGTCTGGTGAGTGGCCGTGTGGACAACATAAAAGTCACGCGTGCCGAGGATCTGATGCTGGCCGAGGCCATTATCAACGCGCGAGTGATAAAATCATAAGCCATGAACAAAACAGAAAAAGCCTCCGAGCCGCAGCACAAATCTTCACGCAAGGGAGATGAGCTAGCCAATGCGGTCGAACGGCCACGCGAAATCAACGGACCGCGCGGACCGGAACCGACTCGTTATGGCGACTGGGAACGCAAGGGCCGCTGTGTGGATTTTTGATCGGCCCGCCGGCGCGCGGACCACACTTGTTTGAGGAGTAGCCGCATGACATCGAACTCCATGCCAACCTCGCCGACGCTAGGCGTTTATCGTTGGCAGATCACCATGACGCTCTCGATCCTGCACCGGTTTTCCGGTTTGGTGCTGCTGAGT
>JBOHZI010000080.1:0-9124 GCA_050738295.1 Gammaproteobacteria bacterium | reverse complement strand
CTTCAGACGCGGTGCAAACTCCTGTTAGAGCGACGCGTTAGAAGCCTTGATCTGCGGCGCCTTCTGCATTAATTGTGCATAGTCGACATAAGCAATGCCACCAGCCAAGGCCGGTGTCGACATGGCCAACGCGGAGAGAGCCAGAGCCGAAACAAGAAGCCGGCGCATCAGAAATATGCCCCCAGGCTGAACTGGAAGTTGGATCTTTGATCGGTGGACTGATAATGGAATGGAATGGCATAGCTGAAACGCAAGGCGCCAATCGGAGTCAGCCAGGTCAGCCCTATGCCGTAAGAGGCTCGAAGCTGATTGAACTTGAAATCACTGGGTCTGGCGAAAACATTACCCGCATCGACAAATAGCGCTATCCGGTAGGAATTCTTGGCGCCTTCGCCCCCCAGGAAATTGGGCAAAATAAGTTCGTTTTGGACCCATGTGATCATGTCGCCACCGTACGGATTTCCATTGGAATCATAAGGTCCCAATGTGCTGTCACTATAGCCGGCCACACTTTCCGGACCACCCGCAAAGAAATGTTCGTAGGGCGGCACATCGGCGGTTTTTCCGTATGCATTGGCAATCCCCACCAAGCTCTGTACGCCAAATACAAAACCCGCCTTGATCGGCACAAAGGTCATCTGACTCCAGTTGAATGTGTAATAGGTTTCATTACCGAGCGGCGTCGCCACATTCAGGGTAAATTGCTGTAGTGTACCTCGCGTCGGCAGCACTGTTCTATTGCGCGTATCGTGTGCGAACCCGAGATTCGCAATGATATTGTTGTAAGTTAAATTCGGGAGATCAAAATTAACCGGCACGTCGCTATCGCTGCCTGGGCAATAAGATGGTACCGCTTCAATGCTGCCGTTGGCGGGATTACTCACATACTGCAGAAGCTGGGTCGAGGAATCACAAAACGGCGTCAACACACCATGCCGGTATGTGGCTCCCAGACTATAGGAATCGAACTCGGACAAAGGGAAATTATAGTTCACGCTGCCGCCATAGTTCTTGGTGTCGAACTCGGAAGCGGTCTTGATTATGCTGCTGCCTTGAGTGTAGAAAATGGAAGTCGTACGGCTTACCCCATAAGCAGTTACATAGGGATCGGTGTGGGACGCCGAATAACTAGTCTGTACCGAATTACGGTTGGCATCAAGGTGCACCAAATCGCCTTTACCCAGAAAATTGGATAGCGCAATCTGCGCTCCTACACCAATCCCATAATAGCCGGAATAGGACAATGTAGCTTGTGCCGTGCCCGATTGACGTTGCTTAACCTGAACATTGACATCTACCTGATCCGACGACCCGGGAACCTTTTTCTTTTTTATATCGACCGTGTCCACGAAAGGCAAACGCTGAATTCGGATCTTCGAGCGCTTGAGCTCGTAACCGTTCAGCCAGGAACCTTCGCTCTGACGCATCTCGCGACGAAATACCGCATCGTCCGTCGCGGGAGCGCCTTCGAAGTTGATCTGGCGCACATACACACGCTGACCCGGTTGCATGTAAAAAACCAGATCGACCTTATGCGTCTTTGGATTCGGCTGCGGAATCGGGCTGACCTTGGCAAACCCATAGCCATAAGCGCCGAGCTCGTTGGTCAGCAAAGTAGCCTCGGCCGTGGCACGTTGCATGGAAAATGACGAACCTTTTTTGATGAAAATCAACCGCTGCAGCTGCTTTTCCGGTATCACAAACTGGCCAAGCAACTTGATATTACCTACGGTATATTTACCGCCCTCGTGCAAGTTCACGTTGATGTAAATTCCCGAGCGGTCGGGCGAGATCTGCACTTGGGCCGAGTTTATACTGAAGGCCGCATAACCACGGTTCATGTAAAACGAACGCAGATTCTCCAGACTGCCACGCAGCTTTTCCTGCTCGTATTTGTCCTTGCCTGTAATCCAGGTAAACCAGCCCGGCGTGGTGACCTTGAATTGATCACGGAGTGTGGAGCTGCTGAAATCGTGATTGCCCGTGAAGTTAATGGACAGAACCTTGGCTTCGGATCCTTCCTTGATCTTGAATAGAATCGCAACCCGATTATTTTTCAGCTTCTTGACTTTTGTCTTGATCGTCACACCGTAACGGCCATGATCGAAATACGTCTGTACCAGGGCGCCCGTAATGCCGGAAAGCGCGGCACGGTTGAAAAACGAACCCTGAGTGAGCCCTGCTTGTATCAGTCCCTGCTTCAAATCCTTGGTCTTGATCTCCTTGTTGCCCGAGAGCACGACCTGGGCAATCGTGGGTCGTTCCCTGACCGCCACAATCAGGGTGTTGCCGTCACGCCGAAATTGCACTCGACTGAAAAAGCCGGTTTGATAAAGACTACGTATCGCTGCGGCGCTATCGGCAGGCGTAATCGCCTGGCCCACGCTGATGCTCGGCATATACGTCAATGCAGTGGTGCGTGAAATACGCTCCAGCCCGACGATACGGATCTGCTGCACGGTGAAGGTCGAGCCCGCCGCCTGCGAAACTCGCGGCAGAGACAAGCCGGCGATAAGCACGGCGAAACACATCAGCGTTCCCAAAAATTTGCGTCCAGGCAAGAGTGACACTCCTTGAATCATGAATGAACCAGGCGGCTGAGATCGTTGAAAACCGCAAAGCCTACCAGCAAGACGATCAGACTCAAACCCACCCGCTGGCCGATGGCCTCGGCGTATTCGGATAATGGCTTGCGTCGGATCGCCTCAATGACGAGGTAAAACAGTTGCCCGCCATCGAGCAACGGAATGGGTAAAAGGTTTACAAAACCGAGACTTATGCTGATCAAAGCGAGAAAAAACAGGAACGAAATCAGCCCCGCTTGCGCCCAGGCGCCCGCGTAATGAGCAATACCGATAGGGCCGCTCAGGTTGGATAAAGAGGCCTGACCGATGACCATTCTATAGACCATGACCGCCGTCAGCGCAGTAATCTGTCCGGTGCGAGCTGTAGCCTCGCCCAGGGCATCCAGCGGACCGAAACGCATGTAGGCGATCAGTCCCTGGCCATAATTCGACGGTATGACAACACCGGCTCCGACGTGACCGACCCGCTTGCCATCAGAAATAATACTCGCGGGAACCACCGGCACCTGAAGTCGTTTTTCGTTCCGCACCACTGTAAATTCGAGACGCCGACCAGGATGCGCTCGAATCTGTTTTTGGAAAACTGTCCAATTGGCCACGGGCTGCCCATCGACAGCCAGCACCGTGTCACCGCTCTGCAATCCGGCATGGGCAGCCGGCCCGTCGGGGGTGATCTGGTCGAGCACGACAGCTAACGGTGGCGCCCAGGGCGCAAGGCCCAGACCATCAAGCAAGTCGCTCGGCTGAGCAAGCAGCGCCTTGGAATCTCCGTAATGAATGCGCGCGGTTCGTCGCTCACCGTCGATCTGCTGCACCTGCAGACGGAGTGGACGATCATCCACTACGGACGACAGCAGACCGATCCGTACGGCCTGCCAGGTCGGCGTCGCGCTGCCATTGACGGCAATAATCGTATCTTTCTCTTGCAGGCCTGCCACCGCGACCGGCGAATGCGGTGTGACTGGTCCCACTACGGGCTTGATTCCGGGAATGCCCGCCATGTAAACGATCCAGTAAGCGATTATCGCAAACAGGAAATTGAAGCCGGGACCAGCAAGCAAAATCGCCGCGCGACGCCAGATCGGCTGCCGATTGAAGGCGCGGTGACGTTCCGCTTCGGGCACGTCGCCTTCGCGCTCATCGAGCAATTTGACGTAGCCACCCAGGGGAATGGCCGAAATGGCGTATTCGATCCCACTGCGTGGGCGCCAAGCCAGCAACACCTTGCCGAAGCCGATCGAATAGCGCTGTACCTTCACGCCCAGCAGACGCGCAACACTGTAGTGGCCGAACTCATGAAAGGCGATGAGCACGGCCACAGCAACCAGAAATGCAAGCAGAGAAATCAGCACATTCATGCGGCCAGCCCCTCGATGACGGCTTGCGCCCGCGTACGTGATGCGCCGTCCACCGCGAGCACCGTCTCCAAGCTGTCCATGGGCGGCGCTTTGGTCGTTGCCAGCGTCTGTTCCACCACCCCGGCAATCGCGCCGAAGTCGAGCCGCTCATCCAGAAAGGCGGCGACCGCGACCTCGTTGGCTGCGTTAAGCACCGCCGGTGTGGTGCCGCCGGCGACCAAGGCCGCGCGAGCGAGACTCAGGCACGGGAACACCGCTTCATCCGGCGCCTCGAAACTGAGTGCGCCAAGGGTCGTGAGATCAAGCGTCTCGGAGCCGGCCGCAATACGTTCCGGCCAGGCGAGCGCACAGGCAATCGGCGTGCGCATGTCGGGTTGACCGAGCTGGGCCAGGAAAGAACCGTCCACATACTCGACCAGACTGTGAATCATGCTTTGTGGATGCACCACCACGCGGATACGTTCGCTCGGCATGCCGTAGAGATAGCTCGCCTCGATGATTTCCAAGCCCTTGTTCATCAGGGTCGCCGAATCCACGGAAATTTTCCGCCCCATGCGCCAGCGCGGATGCGCACACGCCTCGTCAGGACTCGCCCCGGCAACGTCTTCGGCGCGGCGACCGCGAAACGGGCCACCGGAGCAGGTCAACCACAGCCGCTCGACACCGGTCGGTCGAGCCCCGGCGCGATAGCCGCCCGGCATGCCCTGAAACAGCGCATTGTGCTCGCTATCGACCGGGATCAGTTCACCCCCGGCCTTGACCAATTCGCTGAGAAACAACGGCCCGGTCATCACCAGCGATTCCTTGTTGGCAAGCAGAACGCGCTTGCCGGCCTGTGCCGCTGCCAACGTGGGTGCGAGACCCGCGGCACCCACAATCCCCGCCATCACACTGTCCACCTCGGAATGCGCCGCGAGCCGAGACAGGGCTTCGACGCCGCTTTCGACCTGGGTCGGTAAATTCTCGGCGGCAAGACGTTCGCGCAGATCGTGCGCCGCCGCCTCCTCCACCATCACCGCCAGTTCAGGACGATGCACCCGGCACTGTTCGAGCACCGGTTCGACGCTCCGGCGCGCAGCAACGGCAAACAGATGGTAACGCTCGGGATTGCGCGCGATCACATCGGCCGTATTCCGACCAATGCTGCCGCTTGCCCCGAGCACCGCTACCTTGTTCACCATAGTCTGTGCACCCATACCAGTCCCAGCGCAAATACCGGCGCCGCCGCGCCCAGGCTGTCAATCCGATCAAGCACGCCGCCATGACCAGGAATCAGGTGCCCGGAATCCTTGGCACCGGATGCTCGCTTAAGCCGGCTTTCGACCAGATCGCCGACCACCGAAAACGCCGCGGTCACTACCGCCAACGGCACCAGAGCCTGTATCGGCACCGGACACCACAGACTCGCCAGCGCACCGGCGACAGCGGCCAGCACCAATCCGCCAATCAAGCCTTCCCAGGTTTTGCCCGGAGACAGCCGCGGTGCGAGCTTGTGCCGGCCTACGGCCCTACCCGCGAAATAAGCGCCGGCATCAGCACCCCACACCACCGCAAACAAGGCGAATATCAAGCCCGACCCCGCCGCCATGCCCCGAATCAACAGCAGAGCAAAGAAAGCGGGAACAAGCACTACCACCCCTTGGAGCAACAAGCCGGGGCGGGAGTTCCTGACTCCACCACGAACCAGGTCCAACGCCATCACCACCCAGAAGGCCAGGAACACCCACAGCAGTGGCAGGACGTCCCACGCAGTCTGGCGTAGACCCCACCAAGCCAGAATGAGCAGCCCCAGAATCGTCACCAGCCAGGCCCCGTGAGTCAGCCCGGATTTAACGCCCGCGAGTACTGCCCATTCCCAGGCCGCGGCGAGCACGACAACCGCGGCAATCGCGGCAAATACCAGTGGCGGCGCCAGCCAGACCCACAGGATCGCAGCCGGAATCATGACCGCCGCCGCCAGAAGACGCGTCTTAAGCATGAGCACTCTGTGCGGCGGGTGTCACGCATCCATAGCGGCGCCGACGCATGGCATATGCTTCCAGCGCCACCTCAAAAGACGTCGCATCGAAATCAGGCCACAAAATATCGGTGAAATACAGTTCCGTGTAGGCCAGGTTCCAGAGCAGAAAATTGCTGATCCGGCATTCGCCTCCGGTACGAATGAACAGATCCGGATCGGGAATACGCGCCAGCGCCATGGAATCGCGCAGGCACGTTTCATCGATCTGCTCTGGAGAGAGCCGACCCTCGGCCACGGCTGCCGCCAACTGGCGCACGCCGTTGACGATGTCCCAGCGTCCCCCATAGCTCACCGCTACGTGCAGGGTCAGTCGCGTGTTAGCCACGGTGGTCGACTCGGCCTCGGCCATGGCGCGTTGCAGCCACGAGGAAAGCTGCTCGCGACAGCCTATGAAATCAAGGCGGACACCCTGTTTGTCCAATTCGTCGACCTCGCGTCTCAACGCCTGCATGAACAGGCGCATCAGCGCATCAACCTCGCTGCGCGGACGGCGCCAGTTTTCGCTGGAAAAGGCAAACAAGGTGAGATGTTCAATGTTCCGGTCCAGAGCCGTGCGCACCAATTCGCGGACGGATTCGTATCCGGCCTGATGACCGGAACGGCGCGGCAAGCCGCGATGCTGCGCCCAGCGTCCGTTGCCGTCCATAACAATCGCAACATGGCAGGGCGCAGCCGCAGTCACCTCCGGGGTCGCGGCCTCGCTTCGCGCGCGGCGCAACATGAATTCAGGCTCGGCCGGGGACGGCGCCGGGCCGGCCTGCAAGACAGGCCAATCGACAGCCGGGAATTTCGTATGTGTGGAACGTCATGGCTGTCGGCTCAAACCTCCATCAGTTCGGCTTCCTTCGCCCCCAAAAGTTCCTCGACACGAGCGATATGGCTGTCCGTCAATTTCTGCATGGACTCACCAGCACGATGTTCGTCGTCCTCGGTGATCTCTTTTTCCTTGAGCAATTCCTTGATTGTGGCCAACGCGTCGCGGCGCACGTTGCGTACGGCCACCCGGGCGCCTTCGGCTTCCTGACGCACCACCTTGACCAGTTCGCGACGGCGTTCCTCGGTCAGCGAAGGCAACGGAATCCGGATCACATTTCCCGACGTGGCCGGGTTGAGACCCATATCGGCGCTCATGATGACCTTTTCGATCACCGGCACCATCGGTTTTTCCCACGGCGTGACCGCCAGCGTACGTGAATCCATCACCGTGATATTGGCCACCTGCGTAAGCGGCACTTCGGTGCCGTAATACTCCACCCGCAAGTGATCGAGCAGACTGGTATGCGCCCGCCCGGTTCGAATTTTGGTAAACGCCTCGCGCAAGGAGGCCAGGCTCTTGCCCATGCGCTGATCGGCATCGCTCTTCACGTCTTCGATCATTTGCCTGCTCCATTGGTAACCAGGGTGCCGATGTCCTCGCCCTTGAGAATGCTCACGAAAGCACCGGTCTGATAGATGGAAAACACTCTCAATGGTAAATTCTGATCGCGGCACATCACCACCGCCGTAGCGTCCATAACCGCCAGACGCTCGTCCAGCGCCTGATCGAAACTCAAGCGCGTGTATCGTTCGGCCTCGGGGTGCGTGACCGGATCGGCCGAATACACGCCGTCCACCTTGGTGGCCTTGAGCAGCAGATCGGCACCGATTTCTATCGCGCGCAAACTGGCCGCCGTATCGGTGGTGAAATAGGGATTACCGGTGCCGCCGGCACAGATCACCACGCGCCCCTTCTCCAGGTGGCGAACCGCGCGGCGACGAATGAAATCCTCGCACACCTCGTTGATGCGAATCGCCGACATCACACGGGCCGGTATGTCGGCGCTCTCCAGAGCACCTTGCAAGGCCAGTGCGTTCATGACGGTCGCCAGCATGCCCATGTGATCGCCGGTTACCCGGTCCATGCCATGCTGCGCGAGCCCGGCACCACGGAAGATATTCCCACCGCCGATCACAATCGCGACCTCAACCCCCAGTTCTCGCGCCTGTCCGATAGCCTCGGCCAGATGTTTAAGCATGGCGGGATCGATGCCGTATTCGGCTTTGCCCATCAGGGCTTCGCCGGACAACTTCAGCAACACGCGTCCGAAAGCCGGCTTGGAGGCGCTGGACGTCGTTGTATTCACTGCCCGTGTCTGGCCGTTGCGTTCGGGGTCCGCCTCAGCGGCCCTGAACCTGGGCCATGACCTCGCTGGCAAAATCGGCTTCTTCCTTCTCGATACCTTCGCCTACTTCGTAACGCACGAAGCGCAGCACTTTGGCGCCCTGCCCCTTGAGCAGAGCACCCACGCTCTGATCGGGGTCTTTCACGAAGGGTTGACCAGTAAGCGCGATCTCGTTGACATACTTGCGCAAGCGGCCCTCGATCATCTTTTCGACGATTTCCGGCGGCTTGCCGCTTTCCTCGGCCTGCGCGCGATGAATGGCGCGCTCCTTGTCGAGCACCTCGGACGCGACATCGTCGGGACCGACACACGCCGGATTGCTTGCCGCGATGTGCATGGCGACATCCTTGGCCAGCGCCTCGTCGCCACCTTCCAGTTCGACCAGTACGCCAATACGCACGCCGTGTACGTAGCGGCCCAGCACGCCGGACGTCTGCATCCGATCGAAGCGGCGCACGCTGATGTTTTCACCGAGCTTGGCGATCAGTTCGCGACGCGTGGTTTCCACGTTACCGCCATTGCTCAGTTCGAGTCCGGCAAGCGCTTCCAGGTCACTCGGATCCGCCGTCAGCACCGTTGTAGCGAGCGCCTCCGCATAGCCCCCGAATTCATCGCCACCGGCAACAAAATCGGTTTCGCAGTTCACTTCCACCAGGGCCGCCGCGGCAGCGTCGCCAACCAGCGCGATGCGCCCTTCGGCAGCGGTGCGCCCGGCTTTCTTGTCGGCCTTGGCGAGGCCCGTCTTGCGCATGACCTCGACCGCGGCTTCCAGATCGCCATCGGTTTCGACCAGAGCCTTCTTGCATTCCATCATGCCGGCCCCGGTACGCTCACGGAGCGTCTTTACTTCTGCTGCGCTGATACTCACTTTCGATACTCTCCCGCCATTACGGCTCTCACTCTTTGTCCTCAGTCTCGGCCTTTTTCGCCGCGGTCTTCTTCACTGCCGTCTTTTTGGTCGCAGTCTTTTTGGTGGTCGTTTTCTTGGTCGTGGCTTTT
>JBOHZI010000079.1:0-9318 GCA_050738295.1 Gammaproteobacteria bacterium | reverse complement strand
CGATAGTTTCGTTCGGCGTGTAGTGCAGATAGGCCGCATCGTCCGGTAGCGGTTTCCATGTGGACTGTTCGGGCACGAACGCATAGCCGTTGTCGGCGGCGCTGGCCAGTACTTCGACCGGGCGCACTTCACGCACGCAGGCAATCGCCTTGCTCGACCAATGACCCGTTTCCACATAAGCCGTCGGCTGATCCGGACGCGCCAGATTAAGCGCCGCCATCAGAAATTGCAGCGTCGCCCCGCCCTGCAGAAAGAGCACGGCGTAGTCATCACTCAAATCAAGTAACGCACGCAAATCGGCTTCGGTGCGTGCCACCACCTCGGAGAAGGCAGCACTGCGGTGACTGGTTTCGAGTATCGACAGGCCGGTACCGGCAAAGTCCAGAAACTCGTCCCGCGCCTGCGCCATAACCGACTCTGCGAGGCAGGCCGGTCCGGGGCTGAAGTTATAAACCGCTTGTTGTGGCATCAATCGGTCTCGCCGCCATCTTCGTCCTCGTCTTCATCGGCAGCGATGCGTGCAATGCCAACCAATCGGTCGCCGTTGCCGAGACGGATCAGGCGCACGCCCTGGGTGTTGCGTCCGAGCGTGGACACTTCCGCGGCGGCGGTACGCACCAAAGTACCGCCTGCGCTGATTAGCATCAGGTCGTCGGTTTCGTCCACCGACAGCGCGCCGACGGCATTGCCGTTGCGCGTGCTGACCCGGATGCCGATAACGCCCCGTCCACCGCGGCGCTGTATCGGGAACTCGTCGGCCACGGTACGCTTGCCGTAGCCATGTTCTGATGCGAACAGAATGTCGCCATCAGCCGCGCGCAGCAACGCAATCAGCGTATGGTCGCCTTCGAGCCGTTTGCCACGCACCCCGGCGGCGGTTCGGCCCATCGCCCGCACGTCGCTTTCGGCGAAGCGTATCGCACGCCCCGTGCTCGAGACCAGAATCAGATCCTGTTCGCCATCGGTCAGCACCGCGCCCATCAGTTCGTCGCCTTCGTGCAGACCAAGCGCGATGATGCCGTTGGAACGCGGACGCGAAAACGCTTCCAACGAAGTCTTCTTCACGGTGCCCTGACGCGTGGCCATGAACACGAAATGATCTTCGCTGAACTCGCGCACCGGCAGCAACGCCGTGATGCGTTCATGTTCGTCCATCGACGGCAACAGATTGACGATCGGGCGTCCGCGCGAACCGCGGCTTGCCTGCGGCAACTTGTACACCTTCATCCAATACAGCTTGCCGGTGTTGGAAAAGCACAGCAGCGTGTCGTGGGTGCGCGCCGTGAACAACTGCTCAACGAAATCCTCGTCCTTGACCGCCGCGGCCTGCTTGCCGCGTCCGCCACGACGCTGCGCCTGATACACATCGGGCATCTGGTACTTGACGTAACCACGGTGCGAGAAAGTCACCACGACCTCCTCGTCGGCAATCAGATCCTCGTCGTCGAGATCGATGGCCTGATCGGAAATTTCCGTACGCCGGGCGTCGGCATACTGATCGCGCAGTTCTTCCAGTTCCTGACGAATCACGGAACGCAGCCGCTCCGGGTCGGACAGGATTTCACGCAGATCGACAATCGTCTCGATCAGTGCCTGATACTCGGAGACAACCTTTTCCTGCTCCAGACCGGTCAGGCGATGCAGGCGCAGTTCCAGGATGGCCTGAGCCTGAGCCGGCGACAGGCGGTATTGCCCGTCGTGCAAACCCGATTCCTTCGGCGCATCGGCCGGGCGCGTGAGCGCCGCATCGGTGCGCTCTAGCAGTCCCACCACGGCACCCGGCGCCCACGTCTGAGCGAGCAGACCGTCCTTCGCGTCCTGCGGCGTCTTGGCCGCGCGGATCAGGGCTATCACCGGGTCCAGATTAGCCAGCGCAACCGCGAGACCTTCCAACACATGCGCGCGCTTGCGCGCCTGGCCCAGTTCGTACACCGTGCGTCGCGTCACCACCTCGCGGCGATGACGCAGGAAGGCTTCGAGCATGGGCTTCAAGCCGAGCAACTGGGGCTGGCCGTCGCACAGCGCCACCATGTTGATGCCGAACACCGTCTGCATCTGGGTGTGCTGGTAGAGATTGTTGAGCACCACATCGGGCACGGCATCGCGCTTGATCTCGATCACAACCCGCAGGCCGTCCTTGTCGGACTCGTCGCGCAGCTCGGCGATACCCTCGAGTTTCTTGTCCTTGACCAGCTCGGCGATTTTCTCGATCAGGCGCGCCTTGTTGACCTGGTACGGCAGCTCGTTGACGATAATCGCCGCCCGCCCGCTCTTGACCTTCTCATCGATGTGCGCCCGTGCCCGCAGGAAGATACGGCCGCGTCCGGTGCGATAGGCTTCGAGGATGCCGCGGCGCCCGGACAGGATTGCGGCGGTCGGAAAATCCGGCCCCGGCATATGCTGCATGAGGCCTTCGACGTCCAGATCGGGATCGGCCAGCAAGGCGAGTGCCGCACTGACAGTTTCACCCAGATTATGCGGCGGAATATTGGTCGCCATGCCCACCGCAATACCCGAGGAGCCATTGACCAGCAGGTTGGGCACTCGCGTCGGCATCACGGTCGGCTCGGTTTCGGAGCCGTCGTAGTTGGGCTGGAAATCGACCGTTTCCTTGTCGATATCGCTCAGCAATTCATGCGCCAGGCGCGCCATGCGCACTTCGGTATAACGCATCGCGGCCGGGGAATCGCCGTCCACCGAGCCGAAGTTACCCTGTCCGTCCACCAGCAGGTGGCGCATGGAGAACGGTTGGGCCATGCGCACGATCGTGTCATACACTGCCGAATCGCCGTGAGGGTGGTATTTACCGATCACGTCACCGACCACGCGCGCCGACTTCTTGTAGGGCTTGTTCCACTCGTTACCGAGCTGCTTCATGGCGTAGAGCACCCGCCGATGCACGGGTTTCAAGCCATCACGCACATCCGGCAAGGCACGGCCCACGATCACGCTCATGGCGTAATCGAGATAGGAGCGCTGCATCTCCTCTTCCAGCGTGATATGCGTGAGTTCTTTCGCGAAATCGGCCATGGACAACTCTTTGATTTATGCGGAAAATCTAGCCTGTTATTTTACCATGCCGGGCGCCTCCAAACGCCCCGGAAACTCGCCTTTTGACGGGGAAATCAGGCCTCTTTCGGTCACCAGACAATCCACCCGTTGCGCCGGGGTCACATCGAAGGCGGGATTGGCGATGGCTATCCCGGCCGGCACCTCGGCGGCCTGCGTAGCGCGCCACACTTCCTCGCCCGCCCGCTGCTCGATCGTCACCTCGCTGCCACGGGCCAGAGCCAGATCCACCGTCGAAAATGGCGCCACCACCATCAGCCGGCCTCCACCCAGGTGGGTCAGTTCGGCCAGCGGCGCCGTGCCCACCTTGTTCACTACATCGCCGTTGGCGGCAATCCGGTCGGCCCCGACGATCAGCCAGTCGATTTCGCCGCGGGCGGCGAGCCCACCCGCGGCGGACTCGGTCATCAGCGTGGCCGGCACTTCGGCGGTCGCCAGCTCCCAAGCCGTCAGGCGCGCGCCCTGCAACCAAGGCCGGGTTTCAGTAAAGCGCACCTCGCGGAGTTTGCCGGCCCGCCATGCACTCACGATCACGCCAAGCGCCGTGCCCACACCGCCGGTCGCCAGCGGGCCGGTATTGCAGTGAGTCAACACCCGCGAGGCGGGACCCAGTTGCGACGCCCCCAGACGGGCCAGCGCCCGGTTCGTCGCCACATCTTCATCATGCAACGCTTCGGCAGCAGCAGCCACGTCCTCGAAACCTGCGCCACGATCCAGCAACGGACGCAGTCGAGCCAGCGCCCAGCCCAGATTGACCGCCGTAGGCCGTGCCGCGGCGAGCCTGTTCAGTTCCGCATCGAGCGCCGCAGCACGTTCCGCCGTCGGTAATGCTTCATGCTCACGCACGGCAAGCGCCACCCCGTAAGCTGCAGCAATACCGATGGCTGGCGCACCCCGTACCACCATGTCGCGGATAGCGACGGCAACCTCACCCGCACGGGCACATTCGACATAGCGGTTGTGAGCAGGCAGCACACGCTGATCGAGCAGACTCAGCCGATCCCCGTTCCAGAGAATCGCCAGAGAACGTGCCGCTACATGGGCGTCGGTGGGCATAGATTCAGTATTGTGCGACAGGTCAAACCAACATATCAGAATTGAGGCAATCCAATCTTCTTTCTGAGACGCCCTTTTTAAATCAGGGGTGGCTCATTTTGACTACATTTCCTGTATTTCTTGTGGCGCCAGGCGATTTTCTCGACCGTCATCGCTTCCAATTGATTCCCCGACAGCCTTCCCGCGACCAGGCAACGGGCTGAGCCCCACTTTGTGCGCAACCGCACATTTATCCGGCAGAAACTAAGCTACATTAATTTTGTCTTAATCCATGTGGAGCATCATTACAGACGCTCTACATATAACTTAAAAACACGCACTTAAAAGGAGACCTACATGAATATCAAAACACCGCTTACACTCGCTGGCGCCCTTGCCATGGCACTCGGCGTTGCACCACTGGCGCTCGCGCAATATCCATCAACCACAACTCCGCCCGCGATGGCCACGGCTCCGAGTACGGCGTCGAGCATGCACGCGAATATGCAACGCTCATCCGGCATGCACAACATGCACAAGCCGTCGAGACAGGAGACCATGAAAATCCAGCGCGCATTGAAGCAGCAGGGCTATAACATCCAGGCCGACGGTAAATGGGGACCTCATACTCGCCACGCCCTGATGAAGTTTCAGGAAAAGAATGGCCTGAGAGCAACGGGTCGCCCGGATGCGCGTACCCTGCGTGCCCTGGGTGTGCAAGGAATGGGCACAATGCAGCCAAACTCTTCCGGCACCATGTCCCCTTCGACGGGCACTTCCATGAGTCCCGCGATGGGTACGTCGTAATCCGGATCCGGTAACGGTAGCTGTGAAAGGCCGGCGGAATATCCGCCGGCCTTTTTATTTTGGTGTAGATTCGAATTGCAAGTGACAAATAACAAGATTGAGATAACGGACATAATGAGCCAACTCCGATTCGTTTAATTTTGGTGATCATCATCGGAGGCCTCAACATTGATATTGACACCCTTTGACCGAAGAAACTGGACAACCTGCAGCCAATATTGATATTGCGGATCAGAAGCTGCAAGAATCCGCGACCCGCGCTTTACGTAATCCACCAAGCCACGATCATTGTGCATCTTGAGCCGTAAATCAGCTCCCACGGTCAACAACTGGAGCACTACGCCGTACTGTTCTGCAACAGCCGCGGCTATCAATGGCGTCTCCCCATCTCGTGTTTGATAGTTAATATTAGCCCCCGCCTGCATTAGCAGAGAAACATTCTCCCTGCCATCCGGCTGAATAGGGCTGTCGTCCGGAGCCATTGGATCCACAGCAGTAAAGATAGGGGTTATGCCGGTTCGTGGTGCAATAAGATTTGGATCTGCCCCATGCGAAAGAGCGAGTTTAAGGAAGTACGGATCCGCGGTTTCTGCAATCAGATTCAGCAGCGTGTCTCCAGTCGACCAAACATTATTGGGGTTGGCGCCATGGACTAGGAGAGTTTTAAAGCCGTCTTTGTTTCCAGCTTGCCAAGCCGAAAACAGCGGCCCGATGCCGTACTTGCCGTGGCCATTGACGTTAACGCCTTTGGCAACCAGGTTGTCTATTTCTTTTATATCTCCGTGCTGTGCCGCCTCCGCGAGCTGACGCAAGCGCTTGTCCTTGAATATCTCCCCAGGTGTTAGCAGCAATATCGGCTTATCGCCCGGCTTCCAGACATTGTCCTGCACATTGCTCCTGGCACCGCAGGCAGCAAGTAGGATCAACAGGCTTCCGAGAACGACCGCTAATATACGCACGTGTATCTCCAAGTCAAATCAGAGATAACAGGGCAGAGCCCTTTAATCTTGAAGCCAATCGAGTGCAACATTTAATGTAAACTTTGAAGATCATGCCAAATATATCATTTTTGAATAATCAATTTGCCCGTGTGCGCGAAGCGTTCCGAGCCGATCCTTGTCCCGACTGGGATGCACGCAAGAAACGACTACGTACGCTGGAAAAGCTGTTGCTGGAGAATCGCGATGCGATTGCGGAAGCAATCGATACCGATTTCGGTGGACGACCGAGAGAGGAAACCGAGCTGCTGGAATTGTTTCCCTCGCTGTCGGCCATCCGGCATACGCTGAAGCATGGACGCCGCTGGATGCGTGCACGTCGGCGCTTTGCTGAATTCTGGTTTCTGCCCGCACGTACCGAATTGCTGCCGCAACCCCTGGGCGTCATCGGCATCATCGTGCCGTGGAATTATCCGCTGTACCTGTCCGTCGCACCGTTGACCGATGCTCTTGCCGCAGGCAACTGCTGCCTGCTGAAACTGTCCGAATTTACACCACGTTTTTCAGCCGTGTTTGCCGAACTTCTCGAACGCTATTTCCCCGGCAATGAAGTATGCGTGATCAGCGGAGATGCCGAGGTTGGAAAAGCCTTTTCAGCACTCGCCTTTGATCACCTGCTGTTTACGGGATCTACCGCTGTCGGCCGTGAAGTCATGCGCGCCGCTGCAGCTAACCTGACTCCGGTGACACTGGAACTGGGCGGTAAGTCACCAGCCATTATCGGCCCCGAGGTGCGTTTCGAACATGCCGTCGAGCGTATTCTGGTCGGCAAGTGTTTCAACGCGGGACAAACTTGTATCGCGCCCGATTATGTCCTTTTGCCGCGTGCACGTATGCAGGAGTTTATCGATAAGGCGCATCAGCAATTTGCGCGACTCTACCCTGACTTTGCGTCCAACCGACAGTACACCAGCATCATCGATGACGCACATCACGCGCGGTTGCAGCGTCTGCATGAAACGGCCGTTGCTGCGGGTGCAACCCCGCATCCACTAGGCGATGCGCCGGAAACCGGCCGACGCCTGACGCCTACGTTGTTCAGCAATGTAACGGCAGATTGCCCTCTCATGCAGGAAGAAATTTTCGGCCCTTGGCTACCGTTGATCCCCTACGACGATTTCGATGAAGCGTTGGCGTTTATCGCAGCACGTCCCCATCCGCTGGCGCTGTATCTGTTCGATAACGGCAAGGCGCGGCTGCGCCGGACGCTGGAGCGTACTCGTGCCGGCGGCGTGATCGTCAACGACACGCTCTGTCATATCACCCAGTCCCACCTACCATTCGGCGGTGTCGGCCCCTCGGGCATGGGCAGCTATCATGGCGAAGCCGGGTTCCGCAGGTTTTCCGGAATGACCCCCGTGTTTCGCCAATCCCGCTTCAGCGGTTTCCGGCTGCTGAACCCACCTTATGGCGCACGCTTCAGGTACATGTTGCGCTGGCTGGTGGGACGTAGCCGATAACGCAATTGCCGGCAGTTGCTAAAATTGGCGCTTCCCGATCCCGCGAAAACCCCATGACCCGTTGCGATGTACTGCGTGCCGTTTGCCTGCTCTGGCTGGGGATCGGTCTGGTGGTTGCAGGCGCCCACCTCTGGACGCTGCTACCGCCCGTGCTTGCCTACGTGGTGCTGGCCGGCGACGGTGCGCTGCGCCCCGGTTCGGGCTGGCTTATGCCGGTTATCCGGCATGGCGATCGCACTAACCCATCGGTGGCACTGAGTTTCGACGACGGTCCCGATGTGACACTGACTCCGCTGGTACTCGATGCACTGCAACGCCACCAGACACGCGCAACCTTTTTCGTTATCGGCCGCCATGCGGAAGCCCACTCCGATCTGATTCGTCGCATGGCCAGTGAAGGCCATGAAATCGCCAATCACAGTTACACCCATTCGCGCTTTCTGAACATGCGGTTCCGCACAGCCATGCATGAAGATATTTCACGCGGTGTGGAGGCTTTGCAACGGCTGTGTCCTAATGTTTCGCCTACACTTTACCGACCGCCGATGGGACTCAAGAACCCGAGCTTGGCAAACTTGCAGAAACGGATAGGATTGCGTGTCGTAGCGTGGTCGCTACATGCACGCGATACGCGCGGACGCAATAATGCCGAGAAAATTGCCGAACGCATCCTGCGGTGCGTTCGTGCAGGCGACATTGTGGTCTTTCACGACGGCCACGATCTGGATGGCAAACAACGCGGTACCGCGCTTGTTCAAGTTCTGGATCTGATTCTTCCGACACTCGCACAACGCGGATTGCAACCGGTTACGGTAAGCGAAATCATCGGGAAGGGAGCCGCACCTGAGCTGGCAGCGTCTCGTTAGTAGAAGCGAGTATGTTCGCGCTCCTAGCGCTTTTTTCGACGCGGTTTTCGGCGCATTTTATGGGGATCTTCTGGGGCGCGCCGGCCGGCGGATTTCTCGGCATACGGATTGTGCGCATTGCTGAATTCCAATGCGAGCGGCACACCCATCAGCTTGAATTTCTCACGGAATCCGTTTGCCAGATAACGTTTGTAGGAAGCGGGTAAGCGTTCGACCTGCGTGCCGGAAATTGCGATGCGCGGCGGGTTGGTTCCTACCGGATGGGCATAGCGGATTTTGATGCGTCGGCCCCGCACCATCGGCGGTTCGTTAGCCGCAACCAGTAATTCGAGCGTGCGGTTGAGAGGCGCCGTCGTAAATTCGGTTTTGGCAGCCTTGCCCGCCTCGTTCACCGCCCTCATCAGCTCGCGCAACCCCGTCCCATGCAGCGCCGAGATGCGTAGCTGGCGCACGAACGGCGCGAAAGCCAGGCGGCGGTCGGCCGTGGCGGTGGCATGATAGCGGGAATCGGCAGCCAGACCGTCCCACTTGTTGAGCGCAATGACTACGGCTCGTCCGCGCTCCAGCGCCAGACGAATAAGCCGCTGATCCTGGCTGGTGATGCCTTCCGTCGCATCGGTCATGACGATGGCGACGGTTGCGCTTTCCAGCGCGCGAACGGCGGCCAGAACGCCCAGCCGTTCCGCGCCCGCCTCCACACTGGTGCGGCGTCGGAAGCCGGCCGTGTCGATCAACACATAGCGCCGGCCGTCGCGCTCGAGCGGAACACGAATGGCATCGCGCGTGGTGCCCGGCACATCCGAAGCCACCAATCGCTCTTCGCCCAGCAACCGGTTGACCAGCGTGGATTTGCCGACATTGGGACGCCCCAGCACAGTTACAGCGAGCGCATCCGGATCGTCCGTTTCCACCTCGCCTGCATCCGCGCATTCGGCGGCCAAGGCTTCGGTAAACGCCGACAGGCCCGACCCGCGCTCGGCCGAAATCGGGTACAACTGAACAAAGCCCAGGGAGTGGAATTCCCCCAACGTACCGGGCCCTAGCCCCTCGGCCTTGTTGGCCAGCACCCACACGGGCTTGCCG
>JBOHZI010000078.1:0-9474 GCA_050738295.1 Gammaproteobacteria bacterium | reverse complement strand
AACTGGAACTCCATCGTGAGGCCGGTGGCGACACCGAGGGCGAAGTTGATCAGGAACAACTTGCCCCAGAACTTCGTCATGTCCTTGAAGATTTCTCGCCGGGTAACGACGTACACTGTCTCCATCGCGGCGAGCAGCACCGCGAGACCAATCGTGAGTGGCACAAACAGGAAGTGGTAGAGCACAGTGATGGCGAACTGCCACCGCGAAAGCTCCACAACGAGCTGACTGGGTTCCACCGAACGTCGCTCCGATCAATATCCTGTTTATTCTATATGCCCGGAGAGCAAAATAACTTGATTCAGATCAAAAATCAGGCGTCGAGATAATCCGCCATGCGACGATAAAAGCCGTTTAATGCTAGAAGTTTCGAGTGGGGGCCGCGTTCGACGACGCGGCCGCGGTCCATCACGACGATTTCATTCATGCGTTCGAGGCCGGCGAGGCGGTGCGTGATCAGGAGCAGGCTGCGGTCGCCACGATCCTGTGCGAGTCGTTCGACGATGGTGCGTTCGTTCGCTGTGTCCAATCCTTCGGTCGGTTCGTCGAGCAGGAGAATCGGCGCCTCGCTGAGCCAGGCTCGGGCGAGCATCAGCCGCCGTGCCTGGCCGGCGGAAAGCATCATGCCGCCTGCGCCGACGAAGCTGTCGAGCCCGCGTTCGAACCCGCGCACTTCGGTTGCAAGTTCGACGGTTTCGAGTGTCCCCCACAACGTTTTGTCGTCCACGTCCGGGCAGGCGAGACGCAGGTTCTCGCGGATCGTGGTGCTGAACAGACGCGTGGATTGTGCGGAGTAGGCGAACTGTGAACGCAACGTCTCCAATCCGTAGTCGGCGATTGCGTGCTCGCCGAGACGGATCGCACCTGTGTCGCAGTCCCAAAATCGGAGCAGGAGTTGCGCCAGCGAACTTTTACCGGCGCCCGAAGATCCGACTATAGCTACGGCAGCACCCGCGGGCAGCGCGAAGCTCACGCCGTCGAGTGCCCAGCCGAGTCCCGGTCCGTAGCGCAAGCGCACGTCATCGAAAACGAGGCCATAATCCGCTACGCGTGTGATCGGCTGAACGGATTCGATGACGACAGGTGTTTCGTCGCCGAGTTCGAACACACGTCGGGCGGCGGCAAGCGTGTCGCCGAGTGCGCGAAAGGCACCGGGCAGGCCCTGCACTGCCTCCAGGCTTGCGAGCACGAAAAAAATCAGTAGCGGTAGATAGAGCGGATCGGTATGTCCGCTGGCGGCGCTGGGTGCAACGAGCAGCCAGGTCAGACTCAGGGCGGTGCCGATCGCGAGCACGGTGAGGCCGAGTGCGCCCGCTTCTATGGCCAGTCCGCGATCCTGTGCCTGCGCCAGTTTTCGACTTGAATGAGTACCTAGTTCGCGATGCAGTGCGTCGGCGCCGAGTGCTTCGAGTTCGGCAAGCCCGGCAAAACCGTCCACGAGTTCGGCCTTGATCTGCCCGGCCTCGGCTGCGGTCCGTTCGGCCGCACGGCGTCCGAGTCGCTGCGTCAGGAGCGGAAACGCGACGCCGACCACCACGAGCAGCGCGAGATCCACGAACGCGACCGGTACGGAAAGGAAAAGCAGGAACGCCAGCATCGCGGCGGCCGCAAAGAGCGCAACCACCGTGGGCGAGAACACGCGCAGCCAGGCGTTGTCGAGCGTATCCACGTCGGCCACGAGGCGCGTGAGCACGTCGCCGCGGCGGTAGCGTGCAAGCACGGCCGGCGCCAGTGGCTCGATGCGCGCGTACACCCACACGCGCAGACGGCTGAGCAGTCTTAGCGTTGCATCGTGATTGACCAGCCGTTCGAGATAACGTCCGACGGTACGCAGGATCGCGAATGCGCGAATGCCTGCTGCCGGCGTGAAGTAATTGATGGCAGTGCCCGCCAGTCCGGCCGCGGCCATGGCCGCTATGAACCAGCCGGCGAGCCCAAGCAGCACGACATTGGCGAGAATGACGATGAATGCGAGCAACGCCCCAAGCGCGAAGGTCCGGCGTGCATCGCGACCGAGCGCGAGAAGGCGCAACAGAACCTTCATGCGGGTTCTCCTGAGGGAAGTGCGGCATCGAGCAAACGTCGGTACGGTCCTTCTTCTTTCGCCAATGCACGATGCGAATTTTCGGCGACGATGTGCCCGGCGTCGAGCATCACGATGCGATCCGCCCTGCGTACCGTGTGCAGACGATGTGCGACGGTCACCAATGTGCGGCCCTCGGCGAGCGATTCGATGGCGGCCGTGACTGCCGCTTCGCTTGCCATGTCGAGGCTCGAAGTCGGCTCGTCGAGCACGACGAGCGGGGCATCGCGCAAAAAGGCGCGGGCGAGGGCGATGCGCTGGATTTCGCCGCCCGAAAGTCCGGCGCCGTCTTCGCCCACCGGCGTGTCATAGCCGCGCGGCAGGGCGGCTATGAATTCAGCGGCATGTGCCCGTTCGGCGGCATTAGCGATGGCTTCACGCGTGGCATCGCCCGTGCCAAGCGCAATGTTTTCCGCAACGGTGCCGGCGAACAGATGTGCACGTTGCGGCACCCAGGCGATCGCGCGACGCCAGTCGGCAAGCGAAAGTGTGCCGAGCGATACGCCGTCAATGCTTATGCTTCCGCTCGAAGGCCGGGCGAAACCGAGCAAGAGATAAAGCAAGGTGCTTTTGCCGGCGCCCGAAGGGCCGACGATGGCGATATGTTTGTCCGCTGGAATCTCGAAACTGACGTCGCGAAGCGCCGGCGTTCCGTTGGCATAGGAAAAGCTCACGCGGTCGAACACTACCGGAAAGGCCACATCCGGTCGAAAAGTTTTGACACCCGTCGCTTCCGGCACCGGCGTCGCGAGAATATCAGCGATGTCCTCGGCCGCGGCGACGGCGCCGAGGCGCGCGTGATAGGCATTGCCCAGATTACGCAGCGGCAGATAAAATTCGGGCGCGAGCAGTAGCGCTGCGAGTCCCGCGCTGAAGGCAACATCACCCCACAGCAGTCGGAAGCCGACGAGCACGGCCACCATCGCAATGCTTACGGTGGCGAGGAATTCGAGCGCAAACGAGGACAGGAAGGCAACACGTAGCACACTCATCGTGCTCTTGCGGTAATCCTCGGACAGGCGCTCGACCAGTTTGATTTCGCCGCGCGCGGCACCGAAAGCCTTGAGCGTACCGAGTCCGGAGAGGACTTCGAGAAAGTGCGCCGAAAGGCGTGTCAAGCGTGACCATTGTCGTTCGTTGAGCGCTGCAGCGCCCTTGCCGAGCAGTACCATGAACAGTGGAATAAGCGGCGCGGTGCCGACAAGAATCAGACCCGAAATCCAGTCCACGGGAAACACCACGACTAGGATGGCGAGCGGCACGATGACCGCGAGGCTGGCTTGCGGCAGGTATTGCGCGTAGTAGTCATGCAGCGCCTCGACGCCGTCCACCACGGTGTTCGCGAGTGCGCCCGGTTCACGTGCCGTTGTCCACGTCGGCCCGAGCTGGTGGATGTGTGCGACTAGCGCCTCGCGTGTACGAACCTTGACCGCCAGTCCGGCACGGGCCGCGGCACGGTTGCCCGTATAGACGCTGCACGCGCGCAGCAGGAATACACCGAGCAGGGCGGCGAACGGCACCAGTTGCGTGGTCACTGGCTGGTGCCCGAAGATCGTATCAGCGATCAAATGTGCGAGCAGAAGTGCCTGTGCGATGAGCAGGCCGCCGTTCACCGAACCACTGGCGATGGCGACCACGAGCGGAAGACGCACTACACGCGCCTCGCGGTTCAACCAATGCTTCGCTGTGGCGGCGCGGTCTTTCCCGGTCATGGGTTATCGAACAGTGCGGGTGGGGGTATTGTCGCCGATCGCCAGATTTAATGTGTTGACTTGAGTCAACGTTTATTCGTTTTGCGCTCGTGGTGGACTCGACCGCTCGGAGAAAAAGAATTAACCACAGGGGTCACAGAGTACACAGAGTACACAGAGAGAAAAAACGCTATTTCAGTCGTATCTCCATGATCTCTGTGCACACTGCGGTAAGTCCTTTAGTGTTTGTGGAGGTATTCGGCGAGAGCGACGGCGTTGTTGTAGCGCTCTTCCTTGGTGCCGAACAGCAACGTGACTTTCTTTTCCTTTTTCAGCACATCGCGCAAGGGCGCTACGGCGTCTTCGTTGTCCTTGAGTTCGACACGGTAGCGACGCTGGAATTCTTTCCATTTGTCAGGATCGTGACCAAACCAGTGCCGCAGCTCGTTGCTGGGTGCCAGATCCTTGAACCAGTGATCGATCTTCACCTTGTCCTTGGAGAGACCGCGTGGCCACAGCCGATCCACCAGTACCCGGCAGCCGTCGTCCTTGCTCGCCGGCTCGTAGATTCGCTTGATTTCTATTTTTTTCATTTAATTCTCCTATCCGTATTGAGTGGGCTTAATCCCGTGATTTAGCCTTGTAGGTGCCTGCCTCGGCGCGCGAGCTGATGGCGAGCCGGTTCCAGCCGTTGATGGCCACCACGGCGAGCGTCAGGTTCACCAGCTCCTGCTCGTTGAAGTGTTGTTTGACGTGCTCGTACACTTCATCCGGCACATGAGTATCTGCTACCCGTGTTACCGTCTCGGTCCATTCGAGAGCGGCGCGTTCGCGCTCCGTGTAAAGCGGGGCTTCTCGCCAGGCATCGAGGACATAAAGACGCTGTTCGGTCTCGCCGGCCGCACGTGCGTCCTTGCTGTGCATGTCGAGGCAATAAGCGCAGCCGTTGATCTGCGAGGCGCGCATTTTCACCAGTTCCAGCAGCGGCGCTTCGAGGCCGCAATCGTGAAGATGGGTTTCGAGATCGCGCATGGCCTGGATGCCGGAGTGGCCCGGGGTGTGGAATTTGAATCGTTGTTGCATGGTGAATCTCCGTTAAGAACTTTTTCTTATTTTAGCCCTGCGCGGCATACGCTTGTAAGCCGCGGGTACTAAAATAGACATGGCAATAGACTGTACAGGAGGCACCATGACCGTCACCCAGAAGGACAAGGCTGTGCGTTTTCGAGAGCTGCACGAAGGTCCGCATGCCTTTGTCATTTCCAACCCGTGGGACGTCGGCTCGGCCCGCGTGCTGGCTGGTTTGGGCTTTCAGGCACTCGCCACATCAAGCGGCGCTTCGGCTGGCGTGCTCGGTCGGCTCGACGGTGAGCTCTCGCGCGAGGAGGCGCTGGCTCATGCACGAACCATCGTTGATGCAACCGAACTCCCGGTATCGGCAGATCTAGAAAAAGGCTTCGGCGATACGCCGGACAGCATGGCCGAGACGGTGCGCCTCGCCGCCGAAGCGGGCTTGGTGGGTTGCTCGATTGAGGATGCCACACGCGACCCGAAGCAGCCGCAGTACGAATTCGAACACGCCGTCGCACGCATCGAAGCGGCAGTGGTGGCTGCCCGCTCGCTTAATTTTCCTTTCACCCTAACCGCCCGCGCTGAGAACTTCGTCTGCGGCAATCCCGATCTGGACGACACCATCCGGCGCCTGCAAGCGTATGAACGTGCCGGCGCGGATGTGCTGTTCGCGATCGGCTTGCCCGATCTCGTCGCGGTGCGTGCAGTGTGTGTGGCGGTCTCGAAGCCGGTCAATTTCATGTGCGGCATGCCGGGCAAATCCTTTCCCGTCGCCGAACTCGAAGCGGCCGGTGTGCGGAGGATTAGCCTGGGTACTTCTCTCTATAACAGCGCCATGAAGGGACTGGTCGGGGCCGCACGCGAAATTGCCGAAGCGGGTACATTTGGCTATACAGATCGCCACTATCCTGGCGGCACGACAGCGGCTGCACTCATGCAGCGCGCAAACTGAGGTGATGACCATGAGATACACGACACCCTCCGCTTCCATACTTGATGCCGTCGGCGACACGCCGTTGATCGAGGTCGATGGCATCTACGCCAAGATCGAATTCCTCAATCCGTCGGGTTCGATCAAGGTGCGTATCGCCAAATACATGATCGAAAAGGCCGAGGCCGAAGGGCTGCTGCATCCGGGCGATACGATCGTGGAGGCTACCAGCGGCAACACCGGCAATGCGCTCGCGCTGGTCGCGGCCGTCAAGGGCTATCGCATGCAAGTGGTGATGCCCGAGGGGTTGTCCGGGGAACGGGTCGCGATCTCGCGTGCCTACGGAGCGGAGATCGTCTTCGCCGGGCATTTCCATGTAAACGAGGCGCTGGAAAAAGCGCGCGAACTCGGCGAACAACCCGGCTACTTCTGTCCGCATCAGTTCGAGAACGAATGGAACGTCGAGGAGAATCGCGAGATACTCGGGCCTGAGATACTTGCCCAACTGCCCGCCGGACGCACGCCCGATGCGTTGGTGATGGGCGTGGGGACAGGCGGCACGCTGGCCGGAGTCGGTCAGGCGTTTCGCGTGGCCAACCCGAAGGTGCGCCTGTTCGCGATGGAACCGGCCGAATCCTGTACGCTGCTCTGCGGAGAAATTGCCGAGCATCACATCGAAGGGATTTCCGACGGCTTCGTTCCCGGCATTTTCACACGGCACCGCGAGCTGGTAGATTCGGTACTCACCGTCTCGAGCGTTGACGCGATTGAAGGCATGAAGTACCTCGCGCAACGCTACGGCCTGTTTTGCGGGCCGAGTTCGGGGGCACACCTGGTGGCCGCAAAACGGGTGCGCGAAAACAATCCGGAACTCGAAACGGTGGTGACATTGTTATGCGACGAGGGCGAGAAATACCTGCACGAATACTTCATGCCCGAAGCAAGCGTGCCGGTCGGCGCCAAACATTTCACCTGAGGGTGTTGACGTGAATCAATGACTATTGGATGCCCAATTCTCTATGATGAAAAGACATGACCATTAAGGAGCAACAACATGGACCATTCGCTATACCCGGAAAGTTCTCCGCATATCGCTGAGCGGCGCAAGAATCTGGCACCGAAACAGCTTGCGGCGTTTCAGGCCTTCAGCCGAGAAGCGTTCGCAGATGGTGCGCTGCCCGCCGTGACCAAGCAGTTGATCGCGGTCGCCGTGGCTCACACTACGCAATGTCCATACTGTATCCGCGGTCATACGCGCGGCGCGCACCGCGCCGGCGCGACCGACGAGCAGATCATGGAAGCGATCTGGGTCGCTGCCGAGATGCGTGCCGGCGGTGCCTATGCACATTCGACGCTCGCGCTCGACGAACTCGATCGCATGGTGAAGAAGCAAGACTAACCACAGAGGACATGACGCAGGTTGGGCTGAATGTAGAGAAGCCCAACGCGTCGCAGCATCATTGCGTTAGGCTTCGCGTGGCTCAGCCCAACCTACATACTGAGATCCTACAAGTGCTGAGCGCGCAGGCTGTTCGACAGCGGTTTAAACCTCTTCACCTGCATGTTTGCGCTGCATGAAGCGGGGCAGGAATGGCCCCATTTTCACGAGGAAATCCACCACCATGAGCACGGCACCGGCAGCAAACACCACGTCGCCGGGGGTACGCAACCACTGCCAGAGCAGCGTTGTGTCATAGAACTTGAGGCTGCGTGCGTAGGCGTAACCGTGTTCGTACACCGCTTGAAGCTGTGGCCAGCCGATAGGGAAGAAGTTGAGCGCGATCCACAACACCAGTCCGCCGTTGTAGAGCCAGAAGGCCCAGATGCCTGCCTTGTCGCTCCATTTGTAGCGATCGCCCGCCGCGTAGCGCAGGCAGAAGTACATCAGCCCGATTGCCATCAGTCCGAAGGCGCCGAACAGGGCCGTGTGGGCGTGCAGGAGCGTGAGGAACGTGCCGTGTTCGTAGTAGTTCACCAGCGGCGCATTGAGCGTACCGCCACCGAACACGCCGGCGCCCAGGAAGTTCCAGAACGCCGAGCCCCAGACGTAGAGGAAGACCAGGCGAAACGGGAAGCGTTCGCCCTGCACCTTGATGGCACGGTATTGGCGCGAGGCTTCAATCACAAGCAGCAGCAATGGCATGACTTCGATGAAGGACATCACACTGCCGACCGAGAGCCACATGCCGGGTTCGCCCACCCAGTACAGGTGATGCCCGGTACCTAGCAGGCCGCCGAGAAAGATGAGAATGACGTCGAACAGCGCGGTGCGCGTGGCGAGTTGGCGCGAGATCAGGCCTGTCGCCATGAGTATCCAGGCGAGCATCATGGTGAAGAAGAACTCGAACGATTGTTCCACCCACAGATGCACCACCCACCAGCGCCAGAAATCGGTAATGGTGAAGGAGTGGTTGATACCGGTGAGCGGGATCATGCCGAACCAGTAGAGCAGGGCGATGTTCATAGTGCTCACCCAGATCAGGTGTTCGATGCGAATGCGCCCGCTCCAGAATCGCCACATGGCATCCTTGAAATCGACCAGCCGTGGCCAGATCGCACGTGCCATCATCAGGCTCCACAGGAACAGGCCAGCGAAGAAACCGATTTGCCACAGGCGGCCCAATTCCAGATAGGCAAGCCCCTGATTACCAACCCAGAACCAGTCTTCCTTGATCCAGCCCATGATGCCCATGTAGTCGCCGATCAGGGCTCCGCCGACGACAGCGAGAGTGACCCAGAAGAGCGAGGCGTTCATCCAGCCCTGCCCGCGGCTCTCGCGCCCGGCAATGAGCGGGGCGATAAAAAGTCCCGAACCCAACCAGGCGAGGCCGATCCACACGATCGCACCCTGCAAGTGCACATCGCGCAGGAACTGGAACGGCAGCAGATGATCGACCCTGATACCGTAGAAACTCAGTCGTTCCGAATAGGCGTGAGCCATCATCACGCCAGCGACTATCTGAACCAGAAACACCGCCGCTATCGCCAGAATATACAGTGCAACGGCTCGTTGGCCGGGGGTGATCGGTTTGAATTCCTTGAGCAGCATCCGGGGTGTGCCCGCATCGCGATTGATCCAGTGCTCAAAGCCAAATACCACCGCCCCGAATAGGGCGAAGGTGATCATGATCGAAATCCATGTCCACAGGAACGTGCCGTGTGTCGGCGTGTTGCCGACGAAGGGTTCGTAGGGCCAGTTCTCGGTCCAGGAAGCGGCGATGTGAGGGCGGCGAGCGACAGTGGTGATCGCCGAATAGATCACAAAGTCCGCCGCCTGGCGAGCCTGCTTCGGAGTCAGGCTGTAGGCGCGTGTGTAACCCTTCTTGGGATGGTTGGTGAGGATGAACTGCGATATATCCGTCTGCACCTGGCGTATGGCCTGGGCCACCGGGGCGGGGACGCTCAAGTTTTTCTGGCGCAGATCGAGCCCCTGCAAATCTTTTTGCATGGCATCCTTGGACGCTGCCTTCGGGCCGACGTCCAGCTCGGCATAGGGTTTGCCGTAGCGTTGCAACGCGATGGAATTGGCTGTCAGGTGCGCGAGCCGCATCAGGTACTTGGCCGTCCAGTCCTCGCCGAAGTATGAGCCCATGCCGTAGATGCTGCCGTAATCGCCAAGGTCTGCCTGCTGAAAAGCACCCTTGCCGGCAACGATGTCTGTGCCCGTAAAAAGCACGACGCCCGAGGGCGCCGTGAAT
>JBOHZI010000077.1:0-9501 GCA_050738295.1 Gammaproteobacteria bacterium | reverse complement strand
GAACACCTTCTGCCTGCTTCGTGACGGCGAGGCGATCCTTTCCCAGCACCTCGGCGATCTCGAAAACGCCGTGGCAAACGCCGCCTGGCGCGAGACGCTCGATCTTTATCTCAATCTCTTTGAGCACCGCCCGCAGGCCGTGGCGGTGGATGCCCACCCCGAATACCTGCCGAGCAAGGCCGGACGCGGATGGGCCGATGCCCAAGAGTGCGAACTGGTTACGGTGCAGCATCACCACGCCCACATCGCCGCCTGCATGGCTGATAACGGACTTGAGCTTGACGCCGCGCCGGTGCTCGGAATCGCACTCGACGGCCTGGGCTATGGCGAGGATGGCACGCTCTGGGGTGGCGAATTTTTGCTCGCCGATTATCGCGGCTTCAGACGCCTGGCCGCCTTCGCATCGGTGCCGATGCCGGGCGGCACGCAGGCCATTCGCGAACCGTGGCGCATGGGCTATGCACATCTGCGCCAGGCGGGAGACTGGGATGCACTGGCCGCGCAGCATGCCGATCTGCCGTTTTTTCGCTCACTTGCCGACAAACCGTTGGCGACGCTCGACGGCATGATCGCTTCCGGATTCAATAGCCCCGTGACCAGCTCTTGCGGACGCCTGTTCGATGCCGTGGCGGCGATCGCTGGATTGCGCCAGAGTGTGAGTTACGAGGGCCAGGCCGCGATCGAACTGGAGGCCGCGATTGATCCGGCCGCGTTGCACGACGGGAGGGCTTATCCCTTTTCCATTACCGCATACGGTGCCGAAGATGAAGATTTGGCGCGCCTGGATCCAAAGCCCATGTGGCAGGCGCTGCTGCAGGATCTCGGTGATGGCGCGCCGACCGGCGTAGTGGCGGCGCGCTTTCATGCCGGGCTGGCGCATGCACTGGCCATGATGGTGGCCTATCTGGGCGAGCGCTACGGTGGGGCCTGGCAACGTGCAGCCCTCTCTGGTGGCGTCTTTCAAAATGCAGTATTGAGCGAGGCCTTGATCGCACAGCTTGAAGCACAGGGTCTGGAGGTGCTGACTCATGCGCGGGTGCCGCCCAACGACGGTGGGCTGAGCCTCGGGCAAGCGGCCGTTGCCGCAGCGCGTACTATGGATAGAGCGAACGAGGATTCAATATTATGTGTGTAGGCATACCAGGACAAATCGTGAACATTGTCGATGCCGAAACCGACACGGCCACGGTGGAAATAGGTGGCATCCGCCGCAAGATCAACATCTCCTGCGTGGTGGGGGAGGGACGCAGCCACGCCGATTGCGTGGGTGAATGGGTGCTGGTGCACGTCGGCTTCGCCATGAGTCGCATCGACGAGGACGAAGCCATGAAAACCTTGGAATTGCTCAGGGAAGTGGGTGAGATGCAACAGGAAATGGATGCCATGCAGGCCAGCGAGGCCTGAGGAGAGATGAGTTTATGGGCACATCGAACGACGACAACCTGAGCGAACTCTATCCGTTTCTGCACGGCAAGAAGCAGGACGCTGGTGCGGTCAACGAGGCGTTGCTGGAGTCGGTGCGGCAGAAGGCGGCGCACAGCGTCGAGGTCAAACAGAAATTTTTCGCCGACAACGGGCAGGTGGTAGTGAATGCTGCGCGTGCCATCGCTGCGGTGTATCAGCACAATGGACGCATGCTCTCGATGGGTAACGGTGGTTCGAGCTGCGATGCCGCGCATTTCGCCGTTGAATTTCTGCACCCGGTCACCGCGGGCCGTCCAGCGCTCACCGCTGTCAACCTGGTGGCCGACGATGCCATGCTGACCGCAGTGGGCAACGACGTGAGCTTCGATCATATTTTCGTGCGTCAGGTGATTGCCCACGGACGTGCCGAAGACGGTTTGATCGGCTTTTCCACCAGCGGCAACTCGGCGAACCTGTTGCGCGCCTTTACCACGGCGAAGGAACGGGGGCTCACCACGATCGGGCTCACTGGCAACGACGGCGGCAAGATGGCGGCCTCCAGGGACATTGACCATTGCCTGATCGTGGCGACCGACAGCATCCACCGCATCCAGGAAGCGCACGTCGCGACCTATCACATCCTCTGGGATCTGGTGCACACGCTGCTCGCCGACGATCGTGGTCATCTGGAAGTGGCGTAATGAAGAAATGCAACTACAGAGGCGCAGAGATCACAGAGAAGAAATTGAATTTACTTTTTGCCTCTCTCTTTTCTCTGTGTGCTCTGTGATCGCCGTGATAAATATTTTGGGCAGGTGACGTTATGAAGTTTGTAGATGAATTCCGCGATCCGGTCAAGGCCAAGGCCTTGGTGAAGCAGATCGAGGTGCTTGTGCCAAAGATTCCGATCTGCGAGCGCCGTCCGCTGCAGTTCATGGAAGTTTGCGGTGGCCATACGCACTCGATCTTCAAGTACGGCATCGAGCAGATGCTGCCGGACGAGATCGAGCTGGTGCACGGCCCGGGTTGCCCGGTATGTGTGTTGCCGATGGGGCGCGTGGACGACTGCGTGGCGCTCGCCGAACATCCGAGCGTGATCTTCACCACCTTCGGCGATGCGATGCGCGTACCGGGCTCGAAGAAAAGTCTGCTTCAGGCCAAGGCCGAGGGCGCCGACGTGCGCATGGTCTATTCGCCGATGGACGCGTTGAAGCTTGCGCGCAACAATCCCGATCGCGAGGTGGTGTTTTTCGCGCTCGGTTTCGAGACCACCATGCCGTCTACGGCGTTCACCGTCCTGCGTGCCGAGGCCGAACACATCGATAACTTCTCGGTGTTTTGCAATCACATCACCATCATCCCGACGATCAAGGCGATACTGGATTCGCCGGAGCTGACCCTGGACGGTTTCCTTGGCCCCGGCCACGTCAGTATGGTGATCGGTAGCGCGCCGTATGAGTTCATCGCCAAACACTACAAGAAGCCGCTGGTGATTTCAGGCTTCGAACCGCTGGATATTCTGCAGTCGGTGTGGATGGTGATGAAGCAGCTTGCCGAGGGCCGCTGCGAAGTAGAAAACCAGTACCAGCGGGTGGTACCCGACGATGGTAACAACGCGGCTTTGCGCGCGGTTGGCAAGGTATTCCAGTTGCGCGAATTCTTCGAATGGCGCGGTTTGGGTTCGATCGATCATTCGGGCATCCGGCTGCGTGACGCCTATGCGCACTATGACGCCGAAAGGAAGTTCTCGGTGCCCAATCTCAAGATCGCCGATCCCAAGTCCTGCCAGTGTGGCGAGGTGCTGAAGGGTGTGATCAAGCCTTGGCAATGCAAGGTGTTCGGGACCGCGTGCACGCCCGAGACGCCGCTCGGCTCATTGATGGTCTCTAGCGAAGGCGCTTGCGCTGCGGTCTACAACTACGGGCGTATCGACCTCGGCGAGATCCTCAAGAAACGCGAAGCGGCCGAGAAGAAGGCCCGGGACGCCGAACAGGTATGAACGCGCGCGTAGCCACCGACGCGGAGGCTCCGCGCATTCGCCAACGCAGCGGCAAGGTGCGCGGCGAAACCATCGCGCTCGCACACGGCAGCGGCGGCAAGGCCATGCGCGACCTGATCGACGATGTGTTCGTCGGCACTTTCGACAATTCGTCGCTGGCCCTGCTGGAGGATCAGGCCCGCTTCGTGTTGGCTGATCTCGCCAGCAACGGCGATCGCCTGGCTTTCACCACCGATTCCTACGTCGTTGATCCGCTGTTCTTCCCCGGCGGCGATATCGGCGAGTTGGCCGTCAACGGCACGGTGAACGATCTCGCCGTCTCCGGCGCGCGGCCACTGTATCTATCATGCAGCATGATTATCGAGGAAGGTTTTGCGGTCGCCGATCTGCGCCGTATCGCGGCCTCCATGCAAAAAGCCGCCGTCGCGGCGGGTGTCCAGATCGTGACCGGTGATACCAAGGTTGTGAACCGTGGCGCGGCCGACAAGTTGTTTATCAATACCAGTGGCGTTGGCGTGATTCCGTCGGGCGTGAACATTGCCGCCACGCGCGCGCGCCCCGGCGACAAAGTACTGGTCAACGGCTACATAGGCGATCACGGCGTGGCCATTCTTGCTGCACGCGACGATCTGGCGCTGGAAGTGCCGATTGAAAGCGACACCCAGGCACTCAATGGTTTGATTGAAGCGTTGCTCGACGCCTGCCCGGATGTGCATTGCCTGCGCGATGCGACCCGTGGCGGTATCGCCACGGTTCTGAACGAATTTGCCCAGAGCGCTGATGTGTGCGTAAACCTGAACGAACCGACCATTCCGGTCCGCGAGGCGGTACGAGGCGTTTCCGAAATTCTTGGTCTGGATCCGCTGTATTACGCTAACGAGGGCAAGCTGGTGGCGTTGGTACCCGGGGCGCAAGCCGAAGTCGCACTGGCCGCCATGCACGCACATCCAGCTGGACGCGATGCCGCCATCATCGGTGAAATCAGCGACACTCCGCAGGGCAGCGTGATCATGCATACCGCTTTCGGCGGCGAACGCATCGTCGACATGCTGGTTGGCGAGCAACTGCCGAGGATTTGCTGATGAGCACTCATATGAGCAGGGAAGTCCAGTCGCTTCAGATCGCAGATGGCGGCAAGGTTCTGACATTGAATTATGCCGATGCCCTGACTGCGCACGGCGGTGAATCGTGGTTTGGCGTGGCCGTAGGTTTTCGCATGTTGCAGGCAACCGGAGAAGCGCTGTCGCAGCAACGACTCTGGGATCGCAACGATCTGTTCGTGCTCAGCGGTCATCCCGGCGGAGGCGTGCGCGACGTCATCGAATACGTTACCCGCTGCGTTACCCGCAAGCGTTTCCGGGTAGAGAGTGGCAACACCGAATCAGGGTGCCGCCGCGGCATGCGCTTCGCATGGGAGGTCGGGGATGGCGTTTCGGTCGCGATGACGCGCCTGCGTGACGGTTTCGTTCCCGAGGAACTCTACGTGTTGCTCGACCGGCGCCGCACACCTGCGGAACGCACGCACGACGATCGCAACTTTGCCGCACTCAAACGCCGTTTGGCGCAACGCGTCTGGGATGAACCGCTGGCGCAACTTTTCAATGTCGATCGGGTGCAGGCGGGAGTTGTCGGTCATGCATGAACTCTCCGTGACCCAGAGCATCGTCGATGCATGCAGCGAACGCGCCGCCGGTACCCGGGTGCTGCGCGTCACCCTGGAGATCGGAACGCTTACTTGCGTGCAGCCCGAATCCCTGCGTTTCTGCTACGAAGTCGCCGTCGAAGGCACCTCCCTGCAAGACTCCGAACTGGAGATTATTCGCATTCCAGGGCGTAGCCGATGCCGCGACTGTGGCGGGGGCGTACGGATGGACAGTTTGTTGACAATCTGCGTCTGCGGCTCATCCAATCTGGAAAGCCCCCAAGGCGGCGATGAACTCAGGGTCAAATCCATGGAAATAGAGGAGGCTGCGTAATGTGTACCACCTGCGGTTGTTCTGACGGCGCCAAGGCCACGGTCACCGACCTGGCTACCGGCAAGACACGGTCTCTCGGCACCCACACGCATGACCATGACCATGATGGGCATCATGAGCATGAGCACGACCATGAGCATGCACACGATCATCACCATGGGCACGATCACTCGCATGCACATGGCACGACGATTTCTCTGGAACAGGAGGTTTTGGCCCGGAACAACCGGTTGGCCGAACGCAATCGTGGCTGGCTGGAAGGACGCAACATTCTCGCCCTGAATCTGGTTAGTTCGCCCGGTGCCGGCAAAACAACCTTGCTGGAGCGCACCATCCGTGATCTCGGACAAACGCTTCCGGTGTGTGTGCTGGAAGGCGACCAGGAAACCGTGTTTGACGCCGAGCGCATTCGTGCCACCGGCTGCAAAACCCTGCAGATCAATACCGGCACCGGTTGCCACTTGGAAGCCGGGATGCTGGCGCAGGCCCTCAAGCAGCTCGATCCACCGCTGGATTCCCTGTTGATGATCGAGAACGTGGGTAACCTGGTGTGTCCCGCATTGTTCGACCTGGGCGAGGCGGCCAAGGTGGTTATCCTCTCCGTCACCGAGGGCGCCGACAAGCCGCTCAAATATCCGCATATGTTCCGTGCCTCCGGCCTGATGATTCTGAACAAGACCGATCTGCTGCCGCATGTCGATTTCGATGTGGATACCTGTCTGGCCTATGCCCGCCGGATCAACCCCGATATCGAGGTTCTGCAACTCTCCGCCACCACTGGCGAGGGACTCGATGACTGGTACGCCTGGTTGCGTGCGCGGTTAGGCAAACGCATGGATCGGTCGCTCGGTGTTGGCGCCTGAGGAAACCATTTCGACGCTTACCCGGCAACGGCCGGAGGCTGTATTGCACTTCAGTGTGGTCGAGTGGGTGCATCTGGCAGGGTATTACGGGTTCATCGGCTTGTTGCACGCCGCCGGCTGGGGGTTGTTTCTCTACTATTCGACTCGTTACTCCAGCCTGGTCGGCCTGGGTCTTGCTGCCTATCTGTTCGGTTTGCGCCACGCCTTCGACGCCGATCACATCGCGGCGGTGGACGATACCGTTCGCTACCTGTTGCAGAAGAACCGGCAACCGCTCGGCGTCGGCTTTTTCTTTTCGCTGGGACATTCCACCGTGGTTTTCGTGATCGCGGTGGCGATCATCCTGGCCGCTGCCACGCTCAAACACGAACTGCCCGCACTGCAGCAATTCGGCAGCGTTATCGGTGCCGCGGTATCCGGCAGTTTCCTGTGGCTGATCGGCATTCTCAACCTGGTGTTGTTGTTGGGCATGCTCAAGGTCTGGAAACAGGCCAGAACCGGCACGCACAGTCACACCCACATGGAACAACTGCTGGCGCAACGCGGCCTGATCAATCGGCTTTTCGGCGGTCGGCTGCAGAAACTGATTAACCACAGTTGGCAGATGTATCCGGTGGGCGTGCTGTTTGGCCTGGGCTTCGATACCGCATCGGAGGTCGGTCTGCTCGCCATGACCGCAGGCGCGGCTACCGGTGAGTTGCCGATCGGTGCGGCGCTGTCGCTGCCGCTGCTGTTCGCGGCCGGCATGACGGCGATGGATACCACCGATGGCGTGCTGATGACCAAAGCCTACAACTGGGCCTTCGTCAACCCGTTACGCAAGATTTTCTACAATCTGACCACCACCAGTCTGGCGATCACTGTGGCGCTGGTCATCGGCAGCATCGAGTTGCTCAAGGTTCTGACGTCAACCCTCGGCTGGCACGGCGGGGTCTTTGATTTCATTGCCGGGATTGAATTCGGCACGCTCGGTTACCTGATCGTAGGCTTGTTTCTGCTCGCCTGGGGCGTCTCCGTAGCGATCTGGAAACTCGGCCACTTCGACCGGCGTTACCAACCCCGGCCGATAGTGCATCGGCATGAGCACAGCCACCCCGAGGTCAATCTGAAACATTCCCATCGTCATATCCATTGAGGCTGGAGGCGCAACACGCGAAAACTTGCTTTTGGTGGGCGGATTCGTCGATAATACGCGGCTCAATTTTCCTCCTTGCCTTACCGCGACGTCACGGGAGGCTGGAACCCACAAGGAGTACTTATGCGTCACTATGAAGTTGTGTTCATGGTCCATCCGGACCAGAGCGAACAGGTGCAGGGCACCATGGGCCGCTACAAGAGCCTGATCGAGGCCGCCGGCGGTACCGTCCATCGCCTTGAAGACTGGGGCCGTCGCCAGCTTGCCTATCCCATCCAGAAACTGCACAAGGCTCACTATGTGCTCATGAATATCGAGTGCGACCAGGCGGCGCTGGACGAGCTGCTGGATGCGTTCAAATTCAACGATGCAGTGCTGCGTCACCTGATCGTCAAGCGCGACAAGGCCTATACGGACGATTCGCCGCTGGTGAAAGAGCGTGAGCGTGAGGATGCGGAAAAGCAGGCCCGGGCCGATGCCGAGCAGCGCGCGGTCGAAGCGCGAGCCGATCGTGAGGCAGCCGAATCCGAAGAGCAGACCGCAGAGGTCGACTACGAAATGCCGGATGAGGACGACGAGGACGACGACGATTACGATACCGACGAAGACAAGGGGGCTTGAGTCATGGCACAATTCAGAAAGGGCAGAAAGTTTTGCCGATTCACTGCCGAGGGCGTCGATGAGATCGACTACAAGGATCTCGCCACCCTGCGTCAGTACATTACCGAAACCGGCAAGATCGTTCCCAGCCGCATCACAGGCACCCGCTCCTACTATCAGCGTCAGTTGGCGCTGGCGGTAAAGCGGGCACGCTATCTCGCCTTGTTGCCCTACACGGATCACCATTAACAACGACGCGGGTTCGAAAGCGGGCCCGGACCGCCTGATCAGCGTCCTGACTCGCAATCCGCCGGCGAGTGCGGTCGTGGCGCTCGGTCTGGGGTTGATCCCCGGATTGAACCTGGTAAGTGGAGCGTTGCTGGGCCTGGTGCTACTGCTGCGGGGCTACCTGCGCACGGTGGCCGTTCTGGCGCTGGCGGCCGGTGGGCTTGCGCTCATCGGTTGGGCAACGGGAATGGGCGCGGGCCGAATACTGATCGATCCACTGGCAGGGCCCTTGTTCGGCATCTGGTTGCCGACGCTGCTGCTGGCCTGGGTCCTGAAAGCCAGCCGGTCGTTGGCGCTGGCCTTTGCCGTGGCCGCCCTGGTGGGATGCGCGGTGGTGGTGGGCCAGCTTGTCCTGATCACGGATCCATTCGCGATGTGGCAAGCGATCCTGACGTCGGCGCTGGAACCGTTGAAAGCGTTGAGGGGGTTGAGCGCAGCCCAATGGCAGCAGGATCTCAAGGCCATGGCTCAGCTGATGCCCGGAATGAGTGCCGCGGGCGGGGTAGTTGGCGCGGGGGCCATGATGCTCCTGGCGCGCTATTTTCAGGCGCGACAGATACGTCCGGGCGCTTTTGGCGAAGAATTTCGCCGTTTGCGACTGGGGCACGTGGTGACCGTGATAGCTTCGCTGATATTGGTGCTGCGCCTGGTGCTCGATGGGCCGGTGCTGGACAATCTGGCGATTGTGATGCTGGCGCTGTTCCTGTTTCAGGGCCTGGCGGTGATTCATGCGTTGCGCCTGGCGCGCGGATGGTCGCGCTGGGTGCTGGTGGTTTTCTACATTTTGCTGGCGCTGCTGCCGTTGTGGCTATTGGGGCTGGTATCGGGCGCCGGCTTGGTAGACAATTGGTTTGATTTTCGGCGGCTGCGTACACCACCGCCGGAGCATTGATAACAGAGAAGGAGTCGAAGACGTGGAAGTGATACTGCTGGACAAGGTCGAGAACCTGGGCAAGCTGGGTGACAAGGTAAAAGTGCAGCCAGGTTATGGCCGTAACTTTTTGATTCCGCAAGGTAAAGCAGTGCCGGCAACGGCCACTAACCTGGCCGAATTTGAAGAGCGTCGTGCGACGCTCGAAGCGCAAAGTGCAGACGAACTCACCCGCGCCCAGTCCCGCAAGAAGGGGCTTGACGGCAAGCGTTTCGAAATTCATGCGCGGGCGGGCGAAGAAGGCAAATTGTTCGGTTCGGTCGGCACGACCGATATCGTCGATGCCCTGACCGCCGCCGGCCAGG